>JAHDHB010000251.1 GCA_020631545.1 Saprospiraceae bacterium
CAAAACTATTGTTACAAAGCAAGGAATTTGAGCCTGTTGTAAATGTTTTGTTAAATGCAACAATCATCGTTATGAGGGCAACTCGTAATTCGTAATTCATCACACTTAGCTTGCGGTTTACCGCACAGCACAACCCCATAACACCCTAATTTTTCTACTAACCGAGAAATTAACTTTCTGTTATGAACACCTACCACTCCTGTCTTGTCTTTCTTTTAGGATTAATCCCTCTTTTTCTTGCAGCGCAAGATTGTGGCGAAAACCGTTACTTAGATCCTATTACTAATCAGGTTTTTATCTATAGCCAACAAGTGTACGCCAATGCCGATCCTTATGGCCCATTTACCAATGACGAATTGCCGATGGACATTTATGTACCTTTGAATGATACACTTTCTAAGCGGCCAGTGATTATTTTTATGCATGGCGGTGCTTTTTTAGTGGGCTGGGAAGGACAGGAGCCAATTCCTGCTATGGCAGAACATTTCGCGAAGCGTGGGTTTGTCTTTGCATCTATCGAATACCGCTTAGGGTTTAATCCACTAGACATCAATAGCTCTGAGCGTGCTGTTTATCGTGCAGGACAGGATTTGGGAGCCGCTATGCGTTTTCTAGCAGAAAATGCGGATTTGTATAACATTGACACGACTCGAATGATTATTGGAGGGACGAGCGCTGGGGCAATCACCTCGGTTCAATTGGCTTATTTTGAGGAAAATGAGCGGCCAGCGAGTTCTTTCGGAACCTTTTTGGAGCCTAGCGATTTGGGCTGTAGCACTTGCTCTGGAAATACAGACTATAATAGCCAATATATAGCGCCTTTTGCGGTATTGAATTTTTGGGGTGGCGTAAATGATACCTTATTCATCAATCCTCCTAGAAATGTCCCTGTATTTTCTATGCATGGAACAGAAGATGAAACGGTACATACGGTTTATGGTGCGCCATATGGTGCTGATGGTCTTTTCATTAGCCTTTATGGCTCCGTCCCTATCACTGAACGGTTGAATAGCTTAGGGATTTACAATGAATTGTACTTGCTCAATGGGGCTGGGCATGAACCCGAATTGGATAATCTTGTCCTAGTGCCGGAGTATCTGGATACGATGCTGCTTTTTTCAACGCCCTTCCTACACAAAGTCCTCCAACCAAAAACCAGTGCCATCTCAGGTAATGAGGAGGTTTGCCAAGGAGAAACGGCGTATTATGAAGTTTCATTCACCTCAGGATCAAGTTATTGCTGGAATGTTACTGGCGGAACTATTGTAGAAGATAATGGAAATTCGATAAAAATAGCGTGGACACAGCAAGGAACGCATTTGCTTGAAGTTATAGAGAAAAATGATGTTGATGCGGTAGGGAATGCTGTTTCGCTAAACATTACCGTCACGGATCCCGTCCCTACGGTCGATTTCACCCAAGAACTCATCGGTTTTACAGTTACCGTCACCGATCTCTCGACCAATTTTGATTCCTTGACCATTGACTTTGGTGATGGTACTACGGAGACCACAACACAAACCAGTTCCGTATTTAATCATACCTATTCGGAAGCCGGTATTTTTGTAATAACAATTTCGGTTTCAAATGATTGTACAACCAAGGCATATTCAGAAGTAATCACCATAGAAGATGTAACGGCGATTCAAGAAATGCAGGATCTAGCCTCTATTTACTTGGTTCCGTCCTTGGCAGAAGATGTCGTTTCTATTCATTTATTGAAAGACAATAAAGTATGGAACATTCAAGTCTTCAATACTTTAGGAAAGTTGATGAAAGCGATTTCCACCAAAGAAAATCAATTGGACTTAACCATTAATGGTTGGAATTCAGGTGTTTATTATGTCCTTGTTCGAAATGAAGATCAGGTTCGTATTTTGCCGTTTGTTCGCTAGTGGTTCTTTTACGGTAAATAAGAATAGGCATTTAGGGAAATTCACAAGGATTTGTCCCCTTCGTCTATTTTTTTTGCAAAATTCGCAAGAGTTTATTAATTTTGAAGGCATCTTTTAAAAGCTAGTACATCAATTTTACTGTCAAATAGATCCTGTAAGAACACACTCTTGTTCTTTGTTTGACCTACCGTTCGATTAACACCACATTCTTTTTATAAATGAATGGTCAGCTATCTACACATATCTCATGAAGAACCTTCGTTGAGGATTTTTCTGATAATTTTAATCTCAAAAAACATACATCATGAACAAGAACATTTTGCTTGTTATTCTATTTTATTTCATTCTTACCCCCTTTCTTTCTGCTCAAATTCAAGTAGGGCAACCTATCTATGGAATCCAAGAAATAGATTTTGCTGGTTCTGCTGTGGCGGTTTCTGCTGACGGAACGATTGTAGCTGTTGGTGCAAAAGCAGCAGACGGCGTTGAAGAAGGGTCAGGACAAGTTCGAATATACCAATACAATGGATTTTCTTGGAATCAACTCGGCCAAAGTATAGAAGGAGAGGGCGCCCATGACAATTCAGGTGCTCAGGTTTCTCTTTCTGCGGATGGAACTATTGTGGCTATAGGCTCGTATTTAAACGATGGAGGGCTCATTAGCTGTGATATCGGGCATGTCAGAGTATTCCTATACGATGGAATAAATTGGATTCAACTAGGGCAAGACCTAGATGGTACAAGTTGTGATGATTCTGCAGGTTCTGTTTCGCTTTCTTCGGATGGAAACATCGTTGCGGTTGGGGCTGCGGGAGGAAATAGCATACTTGATAGTGGTTATGTACAAGTTTATCAATTCAATGGGACATACTGGGTTCAGCTAGGACAAGACATTGACGGTGAGGCAGAAGACGATGTCTCTGGCGCGGCTATCTCAATATCTGATGATGGAAATATTATAGCCATCGGGGCTCCAGGTAACTCAGGAAGTTTATACAAAGCGGGTCATGTAAGAGTCTATCAATTTGATGGAACAAATTGGACGCAACTAGGACAAGACATTGATGGTGAAGCTAGTGGTGATGCTTCTGGCAGGAGTGTTTCGCTTTCTTCGGACGGTAGCATTGTAGCTATTGGAGCTACAGGAAATGCTACGCAGGGTAATAATACAGGCCATGTCCGAGTATACCAATACAACGGAACGAGCTGGATACAAAAAGGAAAAGATATTGACGGAGAAGATGCAGGAAATTATTTTGGTGTAGCTATTTCTATTTCTGATGATGGAAGTATCATGGCGGTTGGAGAGATAGGATACGTTGATGGGAATAATTATGGTGCTGGCCGAGTTCGTATGTTTAAATTTGACGGCAGTGATTGGCTACAATTGGGAGCAGGCATTGTTGGAGATGGCTCTTCGGGGTTTTCGGTTTCCGTTTCCGCAGAAGGGAGTATCGTAGCGATAGGAGCCCCATATAATAGCACCGCTATTTATGGAGGGGGCGCTGTACATGTTTATTCTATGGAAGGCGTCTATGGAAAAGTCTATTTAGATATTAACGAGGATTGTATTCAGGATAGTATAGAAACTGGGCTCAACAAAAGATATGTAACCATTCAACCCGGCAATATTATTCTCGAAACTCAAGAGGATGGAAGTTGGAGTGCAGGAAAACTCTCTGCGGGGACTTATACCTTAACGGTTGATACTACAGGATACTGGACTACAAACTGCCCTGTATATCAAAGTTTTACCGTTACTAATCCTGATTCTATCACCATAGCACCTTCTTTTGGACTAATCACGACTAATCCTTGTACGGATCCAGCCATAAGCATTCAAATGCCTTTTATGCGTCGCTGCTTTTCTAACCAAAAAGTTTATGTACAAGCGTGCAACTCCTATCTTACCACCACCACTTTAGATAGTGCTTATGTTGTACTAGACCTCGATGACCTATTTGCTGCTAATGATTTCGAGCTACCTTATACCTATCTAGGCAATAATCAATACGCCATTGTCTTAGGTGATTTGGAGCCCGGTCAATGTGTTGACTTTTGGGTAGAAACGACCTTAAGTTGTGATGCAGAACTAGGGCAAGGCTTATGTGTACAAGCAGAGCTTTTTCCTGCGGCATTTTGTGTTTTCGATACCATCCCCAACCCTTTTCCTCCTACAGTAGATTCTTGTTCAACAGCATGGGACAACTCCAGCTTATCGGTCATCGGCTACTGCCAAAATGATACGGTCTATTTTGATATTACCAATACTGGGGAAGTCGGCAATGGCGATATGACCTGTTTTAGCCCCGTAACTGTTTATGTCGATGGTGTTTTAATCTTAGTAGACTCTGTCCAATTGCTTGGGCAAGAAACTGTTACCTATACTTTTCCAGCAAATGGAGAATCGTGGCACTTGGAGGTTGCTCAACATCCCTTGCACCCAGGTAATTCGAACCCAAGGGCTACTGTCGAAAATTGTGGAGGATCGACGGGACAGAGCAGAATCAATCTATTCGCACAAGACGATGCAGACCCTATAATTGATATCTATTGTAATGAAGTAACCGGCAGCTACGATCCCAACGACAAAACGGGTTACCCGCTTGGCGTATCGGAAGCTCACCACATCCGAGCCAACCAACAAATGCAATACGTCGTCCGTTTTCAAAATACAGGAACCGACACAGCCTTTACCGTGGTCATTAGAGATACTATAACGATGGACTTAGATGTTTTTTCTGTTCGTCCAGGTGTTTCTAGCCACGATTACGACTTTAAACTGTACGGTCCTAGAGTATTAGAATGGACGTTCAATAATATCATGCTACCCGACAGTAATGTCAATGAAGCTGCGAGCCACGGTTTTGTGAGTTTTACCATTGATCAAGTACCCAATTTACCCGACGGGACAGTAATATCCAATTCAGCGGGTATTTATTTTGATTTTAATGACCCTATTATTACCAATACAACTACGCACACGATTCATTACGACTTACCCGTTTCCCTTGACATACACTCCTCCTTTAGTATCGATCAATCGCTCTCTTGCAACGGAGATTCGGACGGTCAGATTTCGGTTTTCCCCCTAGGCGGAACGGCTCCATTTTCCTACAACTGGAACAACGGTATGACGACCTCAAGCCTAAACAACTTGGAAGCAGGTTCTTATACTGTTTCCATCACTGACGCCAACGGCCTTTCAGATGTCAACACGATAACCTTAGCCGAACCTCCTTTATTAATAACTGCTCTTACAAATAGCCTAGAAACTTCATGCAATTTATGTACAGGAAGTGCGGACATTAACGTAACTGGAGGTACTTCTCCGTATTCCTTTACCTGGAGCAATGGGGAAGTTACCGAAGATGCTACCCAATTGTGTGAAGGCAATCATTCCATTTCCATCGTAGATGTCAACGGTTGTAGTACGATGTTGAATATCACGACAGAGAATATAGGCTCGCCGTCCTCTTCCGCCCTAGCGATTACCGCTTGCGATAGCTATACCTCACCGAGTGGCAATGCCACTTGGACCGATAGCGGAATCTATACCGATGTCATTACCAATACTATGGGGTGCGATAGCACGATCACACTTGATTTAACCCTTAATAAAGCCGATACCAGCATCCTTATACAAGGAGCGAGTATGACGGCGAATGCTGTAAATGCTACTTATCAATGGTTAGATTGTGATACTAACGAACCTATTCTTGGAGAAACGGCACAAACCTTCATCCCTACCACCAATGGAAGTTACGCGCTAGAGATAACAGAAAATGGCTGTACGTCCACCTCAGAGTGTTTCTCCATTTTAATCTTAGACCTTAAAGAACTTTCATTATTCGACGAAGTCTTGATTTATCCCAATCCAAGTAAAGGTCTTGTCAATATTGATTTAGGAGACTTGAAAGAGGTTTCCTTAAAGTTGTTCAAAGTTACAGGAGAAATCGTGTACCAAAAGGAAAACATCAATACCTCCTTGTATAAACTCGATTTTAACCTAGCAAAAGGAATGTATTTCCTTGAACTTAGCACAAAAGGACAGCAACAAAGGTTTAAGTTGGTTCTATTTTAGCTTTTAAATCCTTAGCTAATAAAAGTATCCTGATGCTTTTTGAAAAAACAAGGCGGAGGAAGATTAAGTCTTCCCCCGCCTTGTTTTCGATGAAGAAGATCGATAAAATCGACCGTGATAGTATCAAATGATAGTATCAGTTAAGCAAACCTTCACTGCTCCATGTACCCTCAACTCCTCCGACGAGTAATCGTCTCAACTTAGGCTCACCCGTTAACACCCTATAAACAAGACTTTTAGTTGTTTAGAAACACCTTTATGCGCCCTGTATTCTCAACCCTGAAACCGCCCGCCTATTTTTAAACATCGTTATGATACATGCAGTTATTATCACGTGATTGCATCAAAAACAATTATAATTTTGAATAGTTAACCTAAAATTCTGCCTCTAACTTCCTATACTTTTCTATTTCTTCTCTTGAATAGTCTATAAAATCTGTGTATTCAAGCTGTTTAAAGTTCTTAGGAATTACAAATAAGGTGTTTAAATGACTAATAACATAGGACTTCCATCCCTTATCCAAAAATAGAGAATTGAAAGCATATACCTCATTATCGTAGCTTTTGTAGAGGATATTTCCTTTGTTTGGAGGTAGAAGATAGCCCCATGAACAGTATTTGTTTTGCTGTTTTCCATAGCTTGTCCAACTCCCGATAAAATCATTTACTCCTTGGACATCATACCATCCTTTAAATGATTTTACTTTAGAGTTTACTTCATCAAAAAGGGTTGTGAATTCTCCTTCAAAACAACCTACATGGTTTTGAGTGCTGTCTTCACACAATAAATACTTTCCTGACAATATCCCTTCCGACATTTCGGGGTTTTCACAATCTATATTCCCCTTATCTAAAAGCAAAATTTGTACTATATCAAGTTGTCCTTCAAAATTGCAGATGTTGTTTTTTACTTTTGATTTTCCTCTGATTTTGTAAATCCCCTTCTGGCTAGCATCTTTTTCTACTGATAGCACACGCATTTGTATTCGCTGGTTATCATTGCCTATTACACCTTCAAATCGTTGATTTTTCCATAGTATATGGTAATCTTTTTCCCAATATTTAGGAGGAGCCAGTTCATAACAATTTTCGAGTTGTGATAACAATGAAGGTTTGAATATGCTTTGCTTACTTGTAATTGGTTGGACACTTAGAATGAGGATGAGGGAGAGAATTTTCATGATGAGTGATGTTTTTTGTCTATAAATTGACCTATACTGTAACAGCCTGACTTTCAATGACATTAAAAACTAAGTTTATTTGGACTTTTGGGACGAGAGGCATATGCATTTAACTTATCGTTTAGCAAGAGTCCGCTCTAATAAACCAAAAGCAAACAAGCACTTACGCTACCGCGCGCCAGATTCAATCATCTCTCTGATAATCAAGTGTTTTAACCAGCATTGCTTCAAGCCAGACCCATTGAGTAATCGGCGTCATAGATCGCAAACCTGCACTTAAATCCTGAGCTTTCACTCGTTTACCGATGCGCTTATGAAAAAGCATACTGACAGCTTTTCTAAAATTCTGACAAGAAGCCTTATAATCATTAGGAATACCCTCCCGTCGGTTAAGGAAATTACGAAAGGAATCCAGCTTTGATTGGAAAGCCTCTTTCGCCATCCGTTTAGGCTTCGGTTTTAGTAACGCAAAATCAGTCTTTATGGCCAAAATGCGGAAGTCAATTTCATAGAATAGATTGATAAACTTGAAGTTACTTGCACCCATGGACTGCATATAATCACCTTGCTCCGCGTATTTTTCTTCTTCAAAATGTAGAAGTGCCCGGTAAAAAATTGATAAATTCTCTTGCTGATCGGGCTTTACCCTTTCTAAGTAAGCATCAATAAACCATCTTGCCCATTCCAATTCACTAGCCTCAATGGCGATTCGAAGCGTATTCCTAAAATATTGGTGAGGAATATAACTTCCAACGATGAGATGATCTTTCTCCGCCAAAATACGCCCCAAATCAAAGCGGTGTTTCGCATAAGTAGAACGGGCTAGAAGCAAATTCAAGGAGCAAATATTCGTAAATGCAGTGATGATCTGCCTGCTTTCTTCTGGGTTTATCGTCGTTTCATGTTGAATAAAAAAGGCTTTTATTTTTTTTAAAAGACTTTCATTGTCAATATCTTGCAGTAGAATCAACAATTGATTGTAAAGGTGAATAAGAGGAATGTGTGGATGAGGATGCTTGTCAAGATAAGCCAAAATTTCGGCTTCCATTCTAAAGTCATAAGCTTCATGCAAGATGCGCTGTCGGTTGCGCATGACAAATAAGTACTTCAATTTGTTCACCAAAAAACTATAATCGAAGTAATTGGCCATTTTCTGTAAAGAATCCGTATGAGCCCGATGCTCGAATATTGTAACATATTGATAACGAATGTCTTCCTTCTGGTATCGATAAGCATAATAATTCGTATTATACTCCTTGGTTTTCTCATATCGTTTATCATTTTCCCGCTCCGCTTTCAAAAAAGCTTGCTTAGCACCTCGCTTCAAAAGCCCCATCGTCATAGTATTCCCATGAAGAAAATCATTACTACGAAATTCCTGATAAGCTACAAATTCCCTAGCTAAGCGGTATAAACCAGAGATTAACGCACGAAACGTATTATCATGAAAGGACTGCTTTGGCCATACCTGTTGGTATAGTTTTTCATCACGAATATTGTACTCTGGGTGTTTTTTTTGTAATGCCTTCCAAAGCGCTACCAGTGGCCGATTGCCTTGATACTCCAAAAAACGAGCAAAAGCCTTGCAATCTGCCTTCGTAAAAGAGGCCAGCAAATCGGCGACTTCTCGATTGTGGAAAGGCGTATTCTTCATGAGTTTCAGTTTCTTCTTCTAGTATGGTAGAGGGTAGAAAGTTGAGGGTATAGAGATTTTTCTTCCGGTTGCCATCACAAACTACAAATTTTTCTGACCAAATCATAGTAGAAAATTTTATCCCATGATCTAGTTTTTAGTGTATATAATTCATTGGTTCTAGGACAAAATTAGCGATTTAGCTGTTTGCAAATCCAATATTGCAGGAAAAATTACGCTAATTTTATAGAATTGTGGGTTTCAGCGGACAACTCACCCCTAGCCCCTCTCTCCAAAATCAAGAAAAAAATAAAGGCTGCCCGCTTTATTCTTTTTCTTGCTTTTGCAAAGAGGGGAGCAGAACGCTTGCCTGAT
>JAHDHB010000252.1:0-5308 GCA_020631545.1 Saprospiraceae bacterium
GCGGTTAGCCTTATTTTTTCTCCAAACTTGGAGAGAAGGGGATGGGGGATGAGTTGTACGTCCATTGCGTAAGTAACTCACCCCCAGCCCCTCTCTCCAAAATCAAGAAAAAAATAAGCGCTGACCGCTTTATTCTTTTTCTTGCTTTTGCAAAGAGGGGAGCAGAACGCTTGCCTGATATTTTGAGGTGTTTTTTTGAAAAAAGAATCATTTTTAGAAAAAGAGAACAAAACGACAACAAGCGCTAGACGCCCCTTCTTTCCAAGGTTGGCGAAAGAAATTAGGCGGTTAGCCTTATTTTTTCTCCAAACTTGGAGAGAAGGGGATGGGGGATGAGTTCTGCGCTGTGAGGGAAAATACTGTTTGACTTTTTGTACAGAAGTTCACTCGTAAGAAACTAAGACTATACAGCAGATGGAGTCATCAATACCTTTTGACACGACACTAGATTTGTTCAAAAAAAAGAATTTGATTAATTTCACGAAATCTTTCTAAATAAAGCTTGTACAACATGAAAAAACTATTCCAACTCCTTGGTTTCGCGTTACTTCTTCTAATCGCTGTACTTGCTTACAAGACCCTCACTTTTCCTTCAAAACAAATTTCGGTAGCCCCAGCAGAAGCGATAAAACTATCGAAAGGTTTTGAAAATCGCTTGAAAGATGCTATAAAAATACCGACCATCTCTCGGCTAACTACCATAGATACAGCGGCCTTTGAAGCCTTCAATCTTTTTTTAGATTCCCAATTTGTACTAATCGATACCACCCTAGAAAAGACGGTAGTCAATAAATATAGTCGGTATTATTATTGGCCTGGGCGCAATCCTATGCTTAAGCCTATTTTACTGATGGGGCATCATGATGTGGTGCCTGTAGAACCCGAAGCTTTAGACAAATGGACGGTTGAGCCTTACTCTGGAGCTACTAAAGATGGCTATATCTGGGGACGCGGAGCTTTAGATGATAAACTTTGCGTTATCGGCTTACTAGAGGCAATTGAGTTGTTATTGAAACGTGATTATCAACCAGAACGTGGTATTTATTTGGCTTTTGGACATGATGAAGAGGTGAGCGGTACGGGCGCTTCTTCCATCGCTGCACAGTTAGAAGATAAAGGCGTTGAACTGGAGTATGTATTGGACGAAGGATTTTTTATCGTAGAAAATGTTTTGCCCGGCATTTCATCTCCTATAGCGATTATTGGCTTAGCAGAGAAGGGGTACTTGACTTTAGATTTATCCGTCACCCACGATGGAGGTCATTCGAGTATGCCTAAAAAACAGACGGCTGTGGGTATCATCAGTAAAGCTATTACAGCATTGGAAGCCAACCCATTTCCTGGTACTATCGAAGGAGCCACCAAGGAGTTGTTTGAATATGCTGGACCAGAAATGTCCTTTCCCTTCAATGTCGTAATGGCAAATTTATGGCTTTTTCAAGCGCCCTTAAAAGGTATTCTCTCTAGTAAAAGTACGACAAATGCTACCATTCGAACTACAACAGCCGCTACTATTATAGATGGAGGTTTACAAGATAATATCATCCCTACTCAAGCTTCTGCTACAATAAATTTTCGCTTAAAACCTGGTGATACTATTGAGGAAGTTATACAATACGTAAAAGAAACCATCAATGATGAGCGCATTGAAATCCAAGCACGCTCAAACAAAAGAAATGCTTCTAAGCTATCTGACAGCGACGCTTTTGGCTTTAAGATTATTCAAAGCACAATCATGGAAACCTTCCCAGAGTCTATCGTCACACCAGGTTTAGTGGTTGGCGGGACGGATAGCCGCTATTTTGAATCCCTAGCCGACAATGTCTATCGTTTTTTGCCTACTTATCTTAGAAATGGCGATGTGGAGCGTATCCATGGAATTGATGAACGTATTTTAGTCGAAGATTATAAAAATCTCATCATCTTTTATACTCGATTGATAAAAAACAGCACCAATTAGGTTGTTTGTCGCTGAATTTAAACTTATAGGCTACTCTTCAAAATACGATGTAAGAATTTGGGTTAAAAAAAGCCTTCAAGAAAGACTCTCGAAGGCTTTTATATAACAAACCGTATTTTTATACTAGTTGTACTTCAACTGTTAAGGCAGTTGTGAAGATTTATTGCGGTTATTCCAAGTAATAGAACGATCAGCAGCATTTACGCTACCATCAATATTTACATCTTCAAGGAGATAGCCTGTTTGATTACGTATGTTCCAAGTAGCACTACGATCCGCAGCATTAATCGAACCGTCAGAAGTTGCATCACCAGGATGTAAAACGTATGTTCCATTTATAGTATTCTGAGAATTCGCCCCATAGGTTGCTGTCGTGGTGAAATCAAAAGTCATAGCTGAACTTCCTACCGCCATTGTTGTACTTGAACGAACACCCAAGTGATTCCGATGGCGTACGGCTATGTAGTAATCGTCAGCAAGCATTCCATCAAAAACCAAAGGAGAAACACCATCTGCCTCTACAATATCACCATCAGCTAATAACAAAGCAGCTTTTGAATAAAGAACCGTATTCGGATCGGTTTTATCAAGTAATTGTACCAAGACCCAATCTACAATTTCATCATTCGCGGTTGGTGGCGCATAGCTTACGTCGCGCATTTCCATACCCGTATAATTCCATGGCGTAGCGTTGTAAGGCTGACTTATAGGAAGCAAGCTACTGTTGTATAAGACTGTATTCATCAAACCATTGCTACTATTGTAAGCACCTCCTAGGAAAAGTTTCAAGTCTAGGCTTCCCATAGTTCCAGTACAATTACAATCTGCATCAAAAGTGTCATTCATTGTATTTGGATCACCATCATCGCAAGGCGTTCCTAGCAAGGCAGGATTACAACTACCTAATGGTGTACATTGAATTTGTAGCTCATCAATTTCCATGATGCCATCACCATATTGAGACATGGCAAGGTGTATGGTGCTAATATTAGCGATAGCCCCCACCGTTTTGGTAGCATCTGCATTGGCATCCGTAAAATTATCGGTTCGATTTACCCAAAGGTGAACCACTGTTTGATTACTCTCCAAACGATACCTTGCGACGAGCTGATAGGTTTGATTGGCTTGTACATAAATACCTGTACCATTATTGTCAATGCCTATTTCACTCCCCCATCGTTTTCCTAAGGCAATTGCTTGGTTGTTGTTTGGACGTATCCAAAAACCACCATCTGCTACCGCAATGGGATTAATCAAGCAGCTTACCCAAACCTCTCTCCCATTAGGAAAAGGCTCGGCTAGTGTTCTAGAAGTTTCCTTGCCACCGCTCTCATTAGTAAGCGTTACACGCAACTTATTACCTGTACTAGCTTGGCTTCCAAAGCTCAAGGAGCCTTGAACTACTTCAAAAGAACCATTGAGTGTAGGCGTAGTCCATGCATCTGAGAATCCCGTACCGCCGTTTCTTCCTCCAATTCCAGTATTTGCTGTGTAGTCAAAATCTTCCGTCGTTTCACTAGTACAAGTACCATCATCACAAAAGTCAGGCACCCCATTATTGTTTAAATCAATAGTATCATCTCCTTGCGGACAAACATCTAAGGTATTACAAACACCATCATTATCATCATCTCCAGAAACGGTGAAACAATCACATACTTGTATATCTACCCATTGGTCGTCGCCTGTGCCTCCACTATTTAGAATGCTGATTCCTTCTCCTCCAATCCAAGTCACTTGATCGCCAACTTCCATAGCGGCATCCCAAAAATCAATAACAGGTAAATAGTTGCTACCTACTCCAGCAGGAAGCTCAGTAATACTTTCCGGACTTGTGTCAATTAGTCTTGTAACGGCCGAACCTGGACCAGGAATGTAATGAAGTAAAACACCTTTCTTCTCTATTCTGCTATTCGCATTATCCGGTTCATAGCTTATCCAAAGATTATCACCTAGTTGAGCAGCATATTGCCGCTGAGCATCATAGGTATTTACGAGTGACGCTTTGTAAATCCTTTGTGTGTTGCAGCCTGAAGTTGGAATGCAAGAGACATTAGTCGGCTCTATCCATCCAAAAAGGTACTTCATATAGTTTGGAATATCAGAATCCATCCCTGCATCTCCTTGGCTTCCCATAAAGTGATAAGGGTCATGTCCTCCAGTCGGTTGACCAGGAAAAATTTCTGTACCTCCTTCAATGGTTTCAGCATGACCTACACCCAAAGCATGAAAAGTCTCATGAATATTACCTGAAAAATAATACGTAAGGTTGTTGTTTGACCAAACGGTTCCATTCATGCCATTACCAGAGCCTAAGGCACCTGCACCTCCAAAATCAGTGGTAGATTCGTGAATATAAATGACGACATTATAGTTGTCTACATTATAGCCATTGCTTTGTGCTATAGCTCTCAGCGCCAGCCCCATAGCATAATAACCATTATTGTTAGGATCAACCGTAAAGTTGTAAACAGGCGTAATGTCTACAGGATCTATCCAAGCTTTGTTAAAGGAAACATTTCTAAGGTAAGTATCCATTTCGGTATTGAAGGTGGCCAGTTCTGCATCTGTATCAGTCCAAGTATGGGTAGCTGGATCAACGCCTCTAATGATGATCATAGAACGACCACCTAGGATGAGGTTTTGTTGCTGAGGCAATAAATTTGTACACGTATTACAGTTATTGCCTGTAGGACAAGCATCACAGGCATCAGGAATACCATCACCATCTCCGTCAAGCGTATCATCGCCTGTAAGACAAACGTCATTGGCATCGCACACACCATCACTATCAGCATCCGCAAAGGTTCCTAAACAGTTGCAATTGGCATCGTAAACATCGTTTTCTGTACAAGGATCATTATCATCGCAAGAACTCCCCGCGATACAGTTGGATTCAGGTTCAGGAGAACAACCAATATGCAATTCATCCACTTCCATAACACCATCCCCCCATCTTTCCATAGAGATATGAACGCTATTGATGTCTCCTAAAACAGCGGTAATCGTTTTTGTAGCATCAGCATTGGCATCCGTAAAATTATCACTTCGATTTACCCATAGATGCGCGACCGTTTGATTGCTTTCTAATCGGTATCGAACGACCAGTTTTGTCACTACATTTTCTTGTACACTGATTCCAGAATCATTGTTGTCAATGGCCAAATTCCAACCCCAGCGTTTTCCTATGGCAATATCTTGCCTCCCGTTGGGTCTGATCCAGAAACCTCCATCGGCACGAACGATAGGCTGTATCAAGCAGCTCATCCAAACTTCATCTCCATTTTGGAAAGGTTGTGCTAAATCTCTAACAATCCACTTACTAGCATCCTCCCCCTGCATCGTAAA
>JAHDHB010000252.1:5408-9164 GCA_020631545.1 Saprospiraceae bacterium
GTTGTGCTAAATCTCTAACAATCCACTTACTAGCATCCTCCCCCTGCATCGTAAAGCGGAGTTTATTTCCTGAGCTATTTTGTCCTGTATAGTTTAGAGAACCCGCAAGTGCTTCAATGGAACCATTCAAGGCACTCGACTGAGCCCAAGCATTGCTAAAGCCAGTGCCGCCATTCCCGCCATCTATGCCCGTATTGGCCGTGTAGTCGAAGGCTTCTAGAGCTTCTTCCACACAAGCAGGCTCACAAAAGTCAGGAACACCGTTATTGTCGCTATCTATTGTATCATCGCCACCGGCACAAATATCATTGGCATCACAAACCCCATCAGCGTCCGCATCCGCAAAGGTGCCGACACAATTACAGTTCGTGTCCAATACGTCATTTATTGTACAAGGATCATTATCATTACAAGGATTGCCAACAATACAAGCTGGTGCAATATCAGCAGAACATCCCACTAACAATTCATCCACTTCCATAACACCATCACCCCAACTTTCCATAGAAATATGAACGCTATTGATGTCTGCTAAAACAGCGGTAATCGTTTTTGTAGCATCAGCATTGGCATCCGTAAAATTATCACTTCGATTTACCCATAGATGCGCGACCGTTTGATTGCTTTCTAATCGGTATCGAACGACCAGTTTTGTCACTACATTTTCTTGTACACTGATTCCAGAATCATTGTTGTCAATGGCCAAATTCCAACCCCAGCGTTTTCCTATGGCAATATCTTGCCTCCCGTTGGGTCTGATCCAGAAACCTCCATCGGCACGAACGATAGGCTGTATCAAGCAGCTCATCCAAACTTCATCTCCATTTTGGAAAGGTTGTGCTAAATCTCTAACAATCCACTTACTAGCATCCTCCCCCTGCATCGTAAAACGTAGTTTATTTCCTGAACTCGAATGACCCGCATAGTTGAGGGAACCAGCAAGTGCTTCAATGGAACCATTCAACGGGCTCGACTGAGCCCAAGCATTGCTAAAGCCAGTGCCGCCATTCGCGCCATCAATACCTGTATTGGCCGTATAATCAAAGTCATCAGTCGCTTGTTGTGGACAAACTTCATTCGCATCACAAACCCCATCATTATCAGAATCCACAAAAGTACCGACACAAGCACAATTAGCATCCAAAACATCATTTATAGTACAAGGATCATTATCATCACAAGCATCGCCGATATTAGGACAGTTTGTTGCCGTCGGCAAAACATCATCGAAAGAATCTCCAACTCTAATTTCATCCACCACATAGCGGCCTTCGCCATGATACTGTACATTGAGCGCTAATCGTGGATTCGTTCCCATGTCTTCTCTATTGGTAAAATAACAGTTCGAAGCGTTTACGTCAGGTAAAGTACCATCCACCACAGGATTCGTCCAAATGTGAATATTATCATTGCCACTAAAATTTTCAATTTTTAAGACCACAAGGTTCGTTTCTCCATTGACCAACTCCAATTGTGCATTCGTAGCGTTAAAATAAATGCCATTTCCCCATTTCTTTCCAGCAGCACCATTTCCTAGGTTCACAAAAAAGTGCCCACTAGCGACTTGGTCTGCCTTGATCAAGAAACTAGCCCATACTTCGGAACCTTCGGGACAAAAACTTCCCTCCATGAATCTTTCTGCCCATAAAGAGGCCGAACCACCTGCCATATCAAGGCTTAGACTATTGCCGCTAGTTACTAAATTAGGGTAAGAAAGGCCAGAATTCACGACTTGGTGCGTACCATTATCCGAGGTGATCGTCCAAGCACTACTAAATCCAGTTCCACCATTCAATCCTTCCAAACCACTATTAGCGGTGTAATCAAAAGGCTCATACATGTTTGCTAATGAAATCGTTCCAGTACGACCATCGGCACTATTTCCAAAGGCGCTTGTTCCGATAGCATTATTGGCCTTTATCCAGTAGTAATAAGTTTGACCACTAGCAACATTGGTATCATCATACGTCGTTAATGCTGTATTGCTTAAAATAGCGGTAGCGGTAGAACTATTGTCTACCGTATTTCTATAGAGCGTGTAAGTATTAGGAAATTGCCCAGCAGCTCGCCATCGAACAGCAATTTTATTTTGGAATACTTCATAACTAGCAGAAGGAGTAATCGCTTCAGGTACCCCAGATGTCAAAATTACTTGTAAAACTTGATCCGATTTTACAAAACGCTCCGTATAATCCGCAAAAGTTCTTCCTGCATTGATATTCCAAATACGCTCCGACATGGTCGACAAACGCCCTCTCAAACTAGGAATTTCAAAAGCTGCCTGTTGCTCCCAAGAACAAGTTTGTGCTCCGATTATCTTGCTAGGCGTCGTCATCGTGTACTGATAGACATCATTGTGAGAGAAAGGAAAGGCGGAAGTGTAACGACCAAATTGAGTAATATCCCAACTGTATATTTTCTCCGCAGGCACATACGTCGATGGAATGAGATAGAGCGGAAACCAAGAGGTATTCAAGATATCATGTCCATTATTAGCATAAGTGTTCGCACTGGTATAATTATCGAACGGACAAACCACGACGTCTATATCCAACTTTCCATTCCCTGTTCTGCCCGAATCAAAACCTTCCCAAACGAGCGTTGTTTTGCCTTCGGCTTTTACATAAGTATTGACTTGATTTATGAAATAATTGAATAGGCCGTGTACGTCTCCAACATTGTAAGTGGAAATAGCACTAACAAAATCAGGATGTGTATCCAAGCCTGCAAAATCCACTTCATCTCCACCTATATGAATGTAGGGGGCTGCTTGAAATACAGCAGAAAGCTCCCCAATCAACGTTCCGACGGCTGCCCAAACATCTGCACGCGCAAAATTGATGACATTCGTAGTACCAGCAGAACCAAATAGACTAGGATAAGCATCAACCATTTTTTTCGCATGACCTGGTACATCCAACTCTGGTATAATGGTCACCCCCCTTGCTTGAGAGTAAGCTTCCAAACCATTTAATTCTGCAAGGGTATAACTTTGCCCCGGTGTTGCTAGAAGCGGATAGGCTTGACTAGTAAAAGTGAATGCTTGATCATCGGTTAAATGTAGTTGTAGTGCATTGATTTTATACAAACGACACAGGTTAATGATGTTTTCAATATCCTGCACCGTATGCCATTGCCGAGCCAAATCGACCATTAATCCACGATAATCCGTATCTGGAGCATCGTTAACATTGATTTCTTTGATAGAACCATCACTATTCAAGGCTTGGAGCAAGGAAGAAGTCCCCCACACCACCGCACGATAATCCTTACCAGCAATTAAAATTTTTGAATTTACCACAAGGGTATATCCTTCATCGGCTAAGGAAGCATTAAGCGACAGCTCAATATCCCCGTTATTGGCAGTACCAGAAGTAACGGACAAATCTAAGCCTGTTAGTTTTGCGATATCCGCTTTAATGATATTCGCTAAGGGTTGTAGCGAAGCATCCGTGTAGACAATATTACTTGAAGCCGTTAAGTTCAGATAATTAGAGGTTTCTCCAAGTGTTTTGGGATAAGGAATAATCCCTAATTCGACAGGAGCTTGAGCAATCCCAAGCTGTAGTTGTAGCCCTACAAAGATTGTTAAGATCAGGCATCTTGTAAGCTGTCTTCCCCATATCCATCTATGGAAAGTATGGCTTATTGTAGCCCACAGTAAGTTAAAATGAAAAAAAAGCATAGGTATTTAAAGTTTATTTCTGATATTAATTTGGTCTTGGTTACTATAAATTTATGTGCTTTTCTTGAAAT
>JAHDHB010000253.1 GCA_020631545.1 Saprospiraceae bacterium
ACCATTGAACACTTTATAAAAAATTAAAACCGACCGGCCCTGGGGGGATGGGGGGGGGAGTTCCGCAATGAGGAATTTTTAAAAACAAAAGAACCAAATTATATTTTATTAAACAACTACCTAGCTCTAAGTGTTATTCAGCATCAACCTTTTTAGAGTAGACTCAAAAATTATAAAAACACACCAAGTCTTACCTTGTGAATTGCCCCTAAAGCAAAATGGGCATTCCTTTTCAATACAGAAAAGAAATGCCCACAGCTATAGGATTAAGCTTAGCTTAGTTAATAACAATAAAACGTCCTACTTCTTGCCCTATGCCTTGAATATAATAAGAGCCACTTGGTAAATCGGATACTTGGATTTTGGTAGAGTTCCATCCGTTATCAAGAGATTCTAGCGGAATTCTTTTTACAAGAACTCCAAGCGTATTGAAGACTTTAAATTCATTAAAGTCTTGTTCTCCAAGGTAGTAGTCAACCGTCAAGACCTCCGACCCTTTTACAGGAATAGGCCGTACAATGATGCTATTCGATTCTTCACAATCATAATCAAAAAAGAGGACTTGAGAATACTCGTAAGTACCATTAAGCGCAACGATTTTGAGGCGGTAGTAGTTCTCAATTCGATTAATATCTGCATGTGTGTAACTGTAGTTCGTCGTTTCTTGCGTACTTCCACTACCAGCTATTCTAGTGATAAAGTCGAAGTTTTCCCCATCTCTGCTGTATTCTACATCAAAATAAGCACTATTCTCTTCGCTCTCCGTTACCCATGACAAAGCAGCTTGGCAATTGGCGTTGGAAACCGTGAAATCAGCCAACTCAACAGGTAGAGGCGTGTCAGAAGTCAAAGCTACGCCACATACACATTGCTCTACATTATCGCTAGTACTAGAGCTGATGCCCACATAGGCCCCACCACTAGTACAACTAGAAGCATCATAATCAATAGTGTAAGGAACATTTAGCGTACCATCAGCTATTGGCCCATAGACGGTAGTAGAGCCAATGGGAGTCGTCATGCCCAAATCTTCTGTACAGAAGGCTTCTAAGATGATAGAATCACCACTTAACAGGTCGCCATTAGTTACATCAAAAGTTCCTATATAAACATTAGGCGTAGCAGCATCGTCTATAGTTAAATTTTCGATAAGCAGCTCATCCAGTGAGATTTCAACATCCAGCGAGCCTAGGATAGCTGTCGCATCATTCGGGCAAACACCTCCTGCCGCCGAAGCACAACTTAATGGCGGGAAATTTTCTTGGTAAGCAAAGGCTATACTTCCAGTAGCGCCACAGGCTTGAGTGAAATCATAGATGACATCAAAGGAGAATCCTGTAGGTACATTCCCCAAATCAGGAATAGAAATGCCTTGAGGTACTGCTAATACAATGACTTCACTTCCTGCCACTGTCCTTGTTTCTACAAAAATAGGTGCATTGGCATCATCACCAGCATAAGTACCCGCTACATAGGATAAACCGTCGGCTAAAGAAACTAAAACAGTATCAGAACTTCCTGTGGAGTAAGCTAGTCCATCTGCTTCTATATCAATATAAGTCAAGGTTGGATTTAACGTTTTAGGCGCACAGGTAAACACCGTATCGGCCAAGTTTAAAGCGATGTCTGCTTGAAGAGAGGCATTAATACCCAAAAGCTCTAAAGGACTGGACAATATCCGTAATCTTGTAGTCTCTCCACAAGGAGCCGTTCCAGTTGCTTCAAAATCCATTCGAATACCACTGACAAAATCACAATCGGATACAAAGACAAATTGAACCAATACTTGTCGATCTTCCAAAGGGGCATCGCCTGTAAGTTCATTATTTCCACCTGGTAAAAGGCTGGCAATCATACTGTGTTGGCTTAAGTCTATGGTTGCCGAATTGAGGCCAAGCGTAGGAGTTGAAGCTTCAAACGTACCTGAGTAAGGACTTCCAAGACTTGTATTGTATGGATAAGCAATAGCAGCGCTTTGAAGCGTTAGTCCATCAGGTAATTCCACGGTAACTTCTGGATCCAAGAGATTTGCGGCTCCTGCTGAGGTAAGCAACAATTCATAAGTATAGGTACCACAAGCATCTACAACAGCAGCAGGCTGTGTCAACAATTGGCCTTGCAAAATAGCACTTACCGGTTCTAGTGTCAATTCAACAGGATTGAGATTACAAGCTAAACTACTAGGATCTGGCGAAGGGAAATCGGCGCAATCAAATCCTTGAGATACGGTCAATGTTTGTGGGGCACAATCGGTATATTCAACACACACCTCTACATCATAAAAGTCACTGCTTTCAAATTGTTCGCTCAATGGAATCCATTGTCCGTCAGCATAAGGAAGTAACGTAAGCAAGGTATCTACCGTTACTCCATTCGTCGTTTTGTGTGTAGCTTCTACGACATTCATTGTACTACTAGCATCCAACAATTCTAGAAAAGCATGCTCACTATCCAAAGAGCCTGAAGTATTTCGTACACGAACATCGAAGCATTCTGTCAGTTCATCCCCGACCTTCGTACCCGTTTGTTCGGTGATAAGAATATTTGGAAAATCAACGTTAAAACCAAGTACTCTTGAAGCAAATAAATCAGCGCTACAATCAAAATCCATTGTTTGTGGATTTTCTTGAAAGTAAGAGTTTAACGTAATTGTCCCTGTTGATCCAGTAGCACAGCTTGGCAGTAAAGGAACAAATAAGGAAACCCTATTGGTATTGAAGTTATAATCAGGGAATACATATTCGGTACCTCCTTGGTTGACAAATACAATTTTATCGGCATTAGCAATGACAGGTGTAAGGGTTTGGGAATAAGGGTATAAGGAATCATCATCTTCAGATCCTCTTGTATCCAAACGACAGTTTTGATTGGGATCCAATAATAAACCTGAACCGCTTATATCAAGTATGAAAGAATCTATGGCCGCATAAGGACGAATTTCGCCAGGGAAAGGATCGAAAGTCGGGGCATTGATGCAAGACCATCTTGCTTCAAAAAAACTAGATTGGCAGCCTGCAAAACCAAAACCTACAAAATCATTTTTCAATTGGAAACGGAAAGGATAAGCTTCTAAAATCCAACCACCACAAGTATATCGAGGATCGCCATTCGGCAAAGGGTTATCTGCTGCCGAAGCCATAGTGTACATGAGTACGGACGAATTGGCTAAGGAAGAGGGTAATCTAGGCAAGGAATTGTTGGTCAAAACCGTCATCGCTGCGGATAAAATGATGCTGTCATTCAGTTCTATGATACCCCCAGGTAATAAGGAAGTAAGGTTCCAATTGATAATATGCTGCCCGTTCTCGTCCAAATTTGTAGGAGCAGGTAGTGGAATCGGAGCCGAATACGTCATCGTCGAATTATCATAGTGTATAAATGTACCGCCTAAGGCCTCAAAAATTCTTCCGCCTCCAGCTAGATCATAGGATAATTCAATATGAGCATTATCAGCAGTTCCCGTTGTAAATACAGAACCAGAACGCTGCTCTCCTTTGATGGTTAAAATAACTGTATCGCAAGGATTTACCCTAGCCAACTGCTTGGCCGAAATGGTAGTAGGATCTACTTTTGTAGTTGCTGTTGCATCCGTAAAACCTACCGTTGTTCTTTCGATGTTTGCCTGCGTCGTTCCCAACCCTCCAGGGCCACAAGGTCCAGGGCAATTACTAACGGCCTCTATGGTGCCACAATCAACGGCAATCTCACAGCTACAAGTTGGGTCACATATCAAAGTAACATTGTAAGGAATACTAGGATTTACAGCAGGACAAGTATATAGAAAATCAAGGCTAAAACGTACACCACCTCCGTTTCCATTCGTACTATAAGTTCCCTCTACTATGGCAGTAGTAGCGGTTGTGGTTAGTGTAGCAGGATCGTCATTAAAGGTTGCATTGGGCGTGGATGCTACCGTGACGCCAGGAGGAAGCGTAAACTCAACTTTTACCAGGGCGCCAGAAGGATTTCCTGCATTACAAGCAAGTTGCCCTGCGTTTATACCATAATCAATCGCCAGTTCTGCATTGAAGATATCCCCATCACTAATGTTTGGCGGGCTTACGATATAGTTTTTACTATTTATAGCCCGAAGAGCATCAAATCTACCCGCTAGCTTTGCTTCTATACTCAAAGGATTCTCACATTGATCGGTATAAGTCAATTGATGAGTATAGCGTAAAAAACCAACATTCGCTTGACCGCAAACATTGGGACAGTCATAAGTATAAGAAATTCGAAGCGTAACTGATTCGCCAACAGGCAAATCATCGAATTGGCCATCACCGTCTAAATCATCCAAACCACCAGCTCCATCAGGATCACTAGCAAATTGCTCAAAGTTGGTTTGTCCTATATCTGGATTTGTTCCTCCAGTAGAAGACATCGGAACCGTAGAAGCACCATTGACCAGTTCAAAACTTGACAAGGACCAATCTGGATGTTGATGGCTAGGAATGTTGAATCCTATGCCATTTTTAGCCAGTAGGTCATAAGCAGCACCAGCAATAGGGTCGCCATTTCCATTATTGGTATAAGTCACATCAAAAATCTGAGCATTACAAGTGTTACTTGCTTGAAAAACAGCTATATTGTGGACTAAGGATGGTTCTCCAAAAGCTAAGATGAAATTCCCCGGACTTGAAGAAGTCGTTTGGCATTCATCATCCGAACAACCAAAATTGATCAAATAATTATCACTTATAGTCGTTCCTGATCCTGTACAACCTATTATGGTGAAGTTTCTTGTTAACGTTATGGATTCTGTAATCGACAATAGACCATCACCACCAAAATTTCCAGGGTCATCAGAAGCTAAAATCGAATAACAGATTTGCGTACCACTAGCAACTCCCGTTAAGGTTGTAGTACCGAGCATCAATGAATTCGTAGCGATTAGGCCAGATGGATTATCAATGCAAAAGGTCAAGCTATCGACCATTCCCTGTCCAAGGTTAACGACAGATACATCTACAGAACCTGATTGTCCTATAGCTAAATTGGTCACATTCGGATGAGCAAGACCTCCAACGAGTTGGGATGCTAAACTGGCTTCTTGGATTTCAATAAAGATATTGTCTGTACAAGCGACGCAATTATTACTACCCGAATTTCCAACATCTATCGTAAGGATATTCGAACCAGCAGCACTATTACAATCGACTTCCAAGTCAAAAGTAAATCGAACATTGCTCCCTGCGCCACCTAAACCGGAGACATCAAATACTGGAGCAGCCGCATCACAAGAAACAGCATCCATGATAGCTGCACCAGCCTGTTGAGCCACACTACCGCAGATGTAAGAAACCCCAGGAGGAAGGGTAAGACTAATCGTCGCATTTCCATCCGCATCTGCTGCGGGAAAAATTATATTCACTTCTTCTGTCCCAATTCCTGAACACTTACTTATGTCTGGAGCTGCTCCTCCTGTTACATCGGTAATGGATGCTTGAGCCATTACGCCTCCTACTACCGCAAGTAGTAGATAAAAGGTCAAATAAATGGATTTAAAAGTAGAAATTTTCATAATGATACATTTTAATAAGCCTATGATTTGAGGAAACATTGGAAGAGTAGAGGCTGATTAGCAATGTATCTTAAGGTTCTTATTTTGGCGAACAAAAAACTTTAACATTGGACGTGGGGACAACTAACAATACTAGGAGAGGAAACAGGCTATTTCTACTCTTTTTTTGTTTAGATGATTCCGATACATCAGGCTGCTTCTAATGGCTCTGCTCATAAAGTAATAGACAGTTTAGTGTAGTGACTTTTTTGATTAACCAAGGAGCAATGAGGGAAAGTAGCTGTAGCTAACTTACCGATAAGCAATGTGGAGATAACGTAAAAATCACAAACTTAAGCTGACTAGAACTTCGGAGAAGCACCACTAACTCTTCTTTATAGAACTAAGGCATTTTGAACAACTTTTTATGGGCTATTCGTTGTCCAAGAATGACATTCATATCTTAAAAAGAAAACATAGCTGTACTAACCTGTTTTTACACGATGTCTTGAAATTTGTCGGACTATTTGGAAAAATAGTGAGGGAGAGCGTTTTACTATAAACAACTCATTCAGGAGATAAAACTTGGGCAAATAAGGTTTCATCATTCAAAATTTTGGGTTATGATTTACTTGGCTCTAGTGAGTTTATTCCTTCTTAAGAAGTGTCCTTCGCTCGGCTTTGGCGTACCGAAAATATTGAAGACTTTTTTTTGAAATAACTAGCTCCAAATGCATCAAGATAACTGTTATAAAAATAAGGCGTTTTTCCATTAAAAAAAGTTCTTAACGCTGCTAGACCATATGAAAAAACTGCTAAAAAAACAATCCATTCATAAATCTACTGACAATCAAGACTTCTTTTAGATTTCTAAATGCCTCGTCACTGTTTTGCTAAATTCTATGATACAAGTTAATACAGGTTTACTAATTTTTTTTAACCAAAAAAGCTCGAAAATATAGGTTTGAAGCGTTTTTTTTAGCGTATAAGTATTTGTTTTCGATGGACTTGATTGGCGGTTTTATAAGGCTTTGGAAAGGGAGGTGAAAAAGTATCATGTAGTATAAAATAATGAGTAAACTATCCATACAAAATTGAAAATTTAGCTTGTTGTAGGTCTTACTTGGGGCTCTCAAAAAAATTAAATGTAAACCAATCATACTTTCTCTAAGAAAACAGTGCTTTTTACTTCAAACTATGATCTAAGCTACTACTTGAATGCTTATAAAATAATAATTATTAAGCCTTTATGGCATTTGTTGTATTGTTTCACATATGATAAAATGGGGAATGTCACATTTCACAAGCATATTGGGTAGATTATGTCAAGTGGTGTGGGGTAAATACTTGATTGTTAAATTTAAATAGGGGAGAGGTTGGTTTGTGCTGTTTTTTGAAAAAAAGTAATGATTGAAAAAAATGTTGGTGTTGTAATTTTCTTTGAAATAGAGAATCGGTATTTGTTTTTCTTTAATTTTTGCAAAGGTAAACGACATGGAGAAATTAGTAATCCTTCCACAAACCTCCACGCAATAAAACACTCCTAATTCGTCCTTCCTAATTCTTAACGCCCAAAAAAAGAAAGCCCTACTCAACAAAGTTAAGTAGGGCGATTCAAAAAATTATTCAGAGCGAAGGAAGTTCCATGTTCCTCCAAAATAGCCTTATTTTACGATAGTAACATCACCTTTAATCAGGTCGGTCACACCATCAACATATTCGACTTCAGCGTAGTAGACAAAAACCGAAGGATTCATTGGTTTACCTTTGAAAGTACCATCCCATCCAAATAAAGGATCATTAGGTTGGAACTGTTCGGCTTCGAAAATTATCTCTCCCCAACGGTCATAAACCCTAAAGTAATTAACTTGTGCGACACCGAAAGGACCAGTGAAGATGTAGAAAACATCGTTGATGCCATCACCATTTGGTGTGAAAACGTTTGGAATGAAGACATTACGCTCCTTATTCACCGTTATGGTAATCTCCGCTGTTGCTGAACAGCCATTCACATCAGTGACCAGCACCGTATATGTTGTCGTTTCTAGCGGGCTTGCTACTGGATTTGGACAATCTGTGCAACTTAATCCTTCCGTAGGTAACCAATTATAAATCAAGGAGTCACCTTCTGCAACGAAGATGTTTACATCGGTCATGATTTCCGTGCTGTCTCCAAGTAAAATTGTATTATTCGGAAGATCCGTCATCGCGCTTACCGTAACGATGATTTCTTGTGGCTCGTAGATGAAAGCGGGTTGTGAGATCTCGCAACCATTGGCATCTTGTATGGTAACGGTCTGATTACCTCCAGATAAACCTACAATGTAAGCATCTGTTTGGAAAGGTTGTCCATTAAAGGAGTAAACATAAGGCGTTGTACCTCCTACCGTTGAAGAAATCGAAAGGGAAGCATCTGACGCACCATAACAAGAAACGCTATCGGTCTCAACCACAGCAAGAATAGGCGTAGGTTCTCCTAGCGTAACCGTAGTAACTGCAAAACAACCGTTTTGATCCGTAACCGTTACAGCATAAGTACCAGCTCCTAAGTTATTCGCAGTCAAAGAAGTTTGGCCACCAGCGTTAGTTCCCCAAATTGCGGTATAACTTGGAGTTCCTCCTGTTGGAACTACTGTAGCAGAACCATCATTTCCTTCAAAACAGCTTGGTTCCATACTAGTAGCTGTTGCAAAGACGCTGGTACTTGGTTCATTTACAGTAATTGTAAAGGGTACTAGATTACAACCATTAGCATCAACTATCGTTACCAAGTAGTTTCCAGCGCTTACGCCTGTTAACGTAGAGGTAAGACCCGTTTCTAATTGTAAAACAGTTCCTGTATTGTCTTCCCAAGTAAAAGTATAAGGAGGATTGCCGCCTTCTGGTGTAACCGTCGTACTACCATCATCTCCTCCAAAACAAGAGACTGGTGTACCCGTTATCACGCCTGGGCCTATTGCTGTTGGAGCTTCAATCTCAAGTGTTTGGATATCTGTACAACCGTTTCCATCGGTTACAGTTACATTATGCAACCCAACACAAAGGAAATTATTGATAGCACCAATTACGCCATTACTCCAAGCATAGGTATAATTTCCAGCACCACCTGAAGCCGTAGCAATAGCTTGCCCGTCGCAAGAAGATGGGCCAGCACAGCTCGTCATTTGTGCCGTAACCACTGTTGTAATCGGTGAAGGATCGGTTAAAGTAACACTATCTGTAGCACTACAGCCATTGACATCCGTAACTGTTACCGTGTACGTTCCTGCTATGAAATTCGGTACAGTTTGCGTGATTTGCCCCGTGCTCCATAAGTAAGCAAATGGAGCTGTACCACCATTATGATTCACCGTTGCAGTTCCGTTAAAATCTCCAGTACAAAGTGGATTGGTTGCGGTTATTCCTGAGATAAGGAGTCTATCGGGTTGCCCAATCGTTACGGTTGCACTAGCAGTACAAGCATTTGCATCGAGTACAATTACGGTATGTGTTCCTACAGGAAGCATTGTCGCTGTTGGTGTTGTCTCTCCACTTCCTCCCCAAACGAAGGTATAAGGAGAAGTTCCGCCCTGAGGTACGACAGTTGCAGTACCATTTACATAACCAAAACAAGAAACATCCGTACTTGACGTAATTGTTGCTACGACACCCGTCGG
>JAHDHB010000254.1 GCA_020631545.1 Saprospiraceae bacterium
ATATTTCATACATCTTACATCACATTATTTCCTCTTCTTCAAGCCATTTTCTCAAGGTAGGATCTTCCTTTCTTTGCCCTACGATTTTCAATAAAGCGCGGATGTTAGGAGCATCAGGGCTAAACTCCCAGGCAGTGAGTAACACGCCTAGGGCAAAATTGATATAGTTTTCATCTTCCTTTTCCACACCGTGCGTAAAAGCATTTTCTGCAATGCCTCCTAGTTCTTGGAGCATTTTTTCCTTGGTTTTTCCCGTATCATCCAAGCTCAGCGCTCTATTTAGAGACGCTCTTCCCTCTTCAATTCTATCCTGAGCGACTTGAGAAAGGCCGAGATACAGGACATTGATAGAAGATTCAGGCATTTTCTCCATCGCCTTCTTATATTCTAATTCTGCAAGTTTAAAGGATTGTAATTGATAAAAACAAAAGGCGGCAGCACTTTCAGCTAGTGGATGTTCCTTGTTAGCAACCAAGGCTTCTTCGAATTTTACAATCGCTTCATTCCAAGCTATTCGCGCTTCTTGTTCTTGGCCTACAGTCCTCAAACTATCAGCTTGGAAGGATAAGGTAAGTCCTTCATCATAAGCATTCTTAGCGGTCTGGGTGGAGGATTGACAACTTCCGAGTAGGAATAAGAGCAATAGGATGGGTAAGAGATTCTTCATCCTTAAAGATAATTTTTCTACCGATTTTAACCCGATTTTTCCCAAATAATTTTTCTACTCAGAAATCATCGTAGTGAAGGCAACTCCTAATTCGTAATTCCTCACTCTTAATTAAACTAAGCAATTTTGATTTGCATCATCGTAGCGATAGACAAGGAGCGTTCCTTCGCTAAGTTCGCCTTCGCACCAGTAAACAACTCGTCTACGGTTGTATGAAACAAAGCCAACCAACGTTCAAAATGACTTTTTTGTAAAGGAATTTTTTGATTTAAATGCAAGTGGATTTGCATTGTATTTCTTCGATAAACTCCAGTATGAAACAACACAGATTCCCAAAAATCGATGATAATCGGGACGTGAGCTTCAAGATCCAGCTCTGCTATCTCTGTGAAAATAAAACCGATATGCTCATCAATAATGGCTTTTTGATAAAAAGTATGTACTAGTAATTCTATATCGGTTCTATCTCGAATATCTATCATTTTGAATATAGTAGGCTTTACTTAAACTTCAAACACAACATGTCGGCTGAAGCCAACGTTACTCTTCAAAGAAATAAGTATATGGAGGGAACAACGCATAAAAGACTCGATGTTGCACTAGCATAAAATCCTCATTATCATTGACAGAAGCATGGTAGCGTTCTACATCATTTCGTAATACCTGCTCATCCGCTGTAGCTCCTGTAACAGGAATGACAAAAAGTTTTACATCTTTAATTTTACCTGTTTTATCCTCTAATTTGATTTGACAAAAAGGAGTGGTCTGGACGATAGAATCCCTAGCAGAAAAATCATTGACAAAATTTTCGGCAATTTTAGATTCATATCCTTTCAAATAATGTAAGACTTTCTGTTTTACAACAGCTTTATCCGAGTTTTTCGTTGAGGACAAAAGCGGATTTACTTCGTATTCCTTCTCCTCATTCAACTTAATGGTGAAGGATGAATTTTTATTTTTTTCGCCGAAATATTCGACCGATACCGATTGAATATCCTTGGTTTTGGTCTTAAAAACGGCACGATCTCTCCATGCTTCTTCATCCAACATAAACCGAGCGCGTAGAGTGCCATTCCATCCCATAATATCAACATCATAAGGCTGATTGGAGCCCCCTAACATCATGTATGTACCCATTTTACCTGGAGATTCGGTACCTACGATCCATGTTTTTAGCAAATTTCCAGATTTATCTAATGCCTTGGCTGTAATACCAGATCTTTTGAGATGATCTTGGACGTTTTTCTTAGCCGCATTGGGCACTTTCGAGCGTACATGCAAGCGCTGTAGAGTATTCATTAACAAATCGATAGGCTCTTGCCGTACAGGTTTGTTGTTGATGAGCCAGCCTTCTGCTCCACGCTCTAGATTTATTTTTTTCCCATTGGGGTGAGAAAGAAGGATTTGGTAGATTTTATCCGTGTTTTTGTAGGCGAATTCACTGCTATCATTCCCCATATCTTCTTGATTTAAAAAATAATAGGCTCCTCCAGCTAGTACAAGCATCAGCAGTAGTAAAATTCCAGTTGTTCGCTTCATTTTATTAGTTAAGAGTTAAGAGTGAGGAGTTAAGAGTTCTTATGGCGTGTTTATTACCATATAAGGCATATGAGACGCATAAGAAATTCATATAAGATGGAACTGAAAAATTCTCTATCCTCTAAATTGCATATTTCTTTCTTCGCAAGTGGTTGAAACCGAAGCCAAAGATAAGCAATAAAACAATGGGAAGTACAAGGTTGAGCGCTTGCCAGGAGAAACGTTCGTCTCTTGCTCGTTCTTTATCGAGCAAGCGAAGTTTTACTTCCTTGGATCTTGCTGCTATAACTCCATCAGCATCAATTAAATACTCTACAGCATTGACCATAAAATCTTTATTGGCAAAAGTATATCGTTCATAGGGATTAAAGCCTAGGGGTTTTAGTTTTTTCTCCTTGAAATCTACGTGATTACGGATAACATCTCCGTCCGAAACGACCAGCATTTTGGTAGGCGAACTTTTAGCCTTAAAGCTTTGCCCCAATTCTTCTAGGGCGCTGTTCATTTCCTCACTCACACGATTTTCATAGAGGGAAGGGAAAATACCTTCTAAAGCCACAGCTACAGGCTGATTGGGCTTGTTAAACTTGTCGGCTTCGGGTTTATAGCGTAAGATTTCGAAACTTAGACGTACGGGAGAAAATTGTAGCCGAGTATTGGGCGAAGAACTTAGTAGAATCGTCTTTTTTACAGGCGTTTTAGTCCTTATGGTATCAATGGAATTCACAAATTGAAAGTCGATGCCATCTAGGTTTTTTACGATAGGGTGAGCATCCTCGAAATCTGGGGTAATGATGGGATTGTAAAACCAATTTCGTAAATCATATTGAGGTTGATCCCCTAGCATTCCGACGACCATAGGAATTTTACTACACTGCATATCAAGGACTAAGTTCGGCTGAATGCGTGCGCCATATTTGAACAATTGATCTTCCAAATTGAGTGGATAATCGAAAGGAATATACTCTGGGCGAATGCGCATACTGTCCAAATCTGCTGATAAACGGTCGATGAGCCAAAGCATTTTCCCTCCATTCATCACATATTGATCCATGACGAATTTTTGCTTCTCCGTGAATTGGCCACGGGGTTTTGCGACAATCAATACTTTTATCTGTTGATCAATGACCGTGATACTATCCAAATCCAAGCGCGCAAAATCGTAGTAAGGACTAAGCGTTGTTTCAAAATCAGCCGTTTCAAAAGGTTGTAATTCACCATGACCTGCTGTAAACGCAATCTTTGTTTTCTGTATGATTTTCAGCTTTTTAATCGCATTGGTTAGCTTATATTCTAGCAGACTGATGGAATTATTCAGAACGATGTGCTGCGGTGTTCCAGGCGTTTGGTTTTCTAGGATAGAGATAGGCATTTCCCGTCCTTTGTAGCGTAAAATGACGCCCGGGTAAATAAGTTTTTCAGAGTAGTTATCATCTCCTTTTACTTGTAAATTCACAGGTAAAATGCCCCTTTCTTTCAGTGCTGCTTGTCTTGCCTTGATGTCTTCCGAAGAACCTTCCATCGGGTTGGTGAATTGGTATTCAACATTGCCCGATAGGGAACGAAAATCATCCAAAATATCAACTAAAGCATTCTGTAAACGCTGAAATCCTGCGGGGAATTCTCCTTCTAGAAAGGATTCGATATACAGAATATCGTCGAGTTCTCCAACGACCTTTTTCGTGGCAGGCGTGAGGGTAAAACGCTTATCTTCCGTCAAATCTAAATGACCGTAAACAAAACTTGCTAGGACATTGAGCGCGACCAAAATCCCTGCTACAATAGCTAATTGAAGTAAGGATTGATTGCGATTCGTATTTTTTGAAAAATTTTGAGGGGCTTGGTTGCTGTTTTCCATTGCTAAATTATTTGGCAATTCTAATTTTTTAATTGATACTCAACATTAAGGTAAATTAACTCCATTTTCTCCGTTCTAAGGAGGTTTTGGTGAGTACGACGAAGCCCGTCATGAAGGAAAGGAAGTAAATAACATCTCTAGAATCAATGGCGCCTCTACTAATGAGGTTGTAATGATAATTAATGCCTAATTTCTCTACAAAAAGGTCTGATTTTCCAAAGAATATAGGCAAACCGCTTAGAAAATCGAAGGCCATATAGAAGAAAAAACAAAGGAAAAGGGAAAGCACAAAGGCGACAATCTGGTTTTTCGTCAAGGAAGAAGCGAATAAACCAATGGTAACGAAAGCGCCCGCTAGTAAGATGAGGCCGATGTAGGAACCTGCTACTTCGCCAGCATCAATATTTCCGATGTCAGCGCCCAAATTATAGACGGTATAATAGTATAAAAGTGTAGGCAACAAAGCAAAAATAACTAGGAACCAACAGGCGAAAAATTTGCCTAAAATAATGTCTAAATCTCGTAATGGCCTTGTACTAAGTAGTTCTATGGTTCCCGTTTGCATTTCTTCTGCGAAGGAGCGCATGGTGATGGCGGGTATGAGGAAGCAGAAAATCCAAGGGGATAGCTCGAAGAGTTGATTCAGCGAAGCAAAACCGTACTCCAACACACTGTATTCTGGAAATACCCACATAAATAGTCCCATAAACACTAGGAATACACCGATAACGATGTAGCCGATGAGTGAACTGAAAAAGGAACTGATTTCTTTTTTAAAAATGCTGAACATTTTTTTTGAATTACGAATTAGGAATTACGAATTAGGAGTTACCCTTTGTTCGTGTTCTATACGATCTCTCCTCAATTTCTATCGTTGTAGATGTGGAGGGATTTGTAGAGGCGTTCTCGGGCTTCTGCTTTTTCCATGTCTGTTAGGGTTTTGTAGAGGCCGGGGTCGCTTTCTTGGATTAAGACTAGGAAATTTTCTAGGTCGTAAGGTACGACTTCTCCTGTTTCTTGTCGCATTAATTTTTTAATAACGACGGGTTTATCTTTTTCGATGAAGGTGGTGCGAATGGCTTGGCTAGTCACGGGGTCGAAGACGGTGATGGGGACTTTTTCTTTCACGAAGGCTTCGTAGTAGAAGTAGCAGAGCTTACCCACGACTTGCATACGCACAAACATATTCGGGTCTTGGTCATTCGTCGTCAAGCGTTCTTTTTCTAGGAATGGGTTGACGCGGATGTAGGGAATGCCTTTGATGGCGACGCCCCAAATACTAGCAATATCGATTTCTTTTCCTTCTTCTTCTCGGATAAAATCGAATTTCACTTCGTAGCTGGTGGTGTTGATATGTGCTTCTGCATCAAGGTTTTTCCATTGATGTGTTGGGGCATCTTGTTGGAAATTTGCTAGATTTTGGTAGAGTCCATTCTTGAAATTGAGCTCGGAATCTGTAGGGGCTTGTGCTGCTAGGGTTTGGGCGACTAGGCAGAGTAGCAATATATATGGTGCGTGGTTTTTCATCTTGGCTGTTTATTACCATATAAGACATATTAGAATTATAAGGCTTCACATAAGAATTCTTTTTAGTTTTTTGTTGTCAATTGGCGGAAGACGTCTTCTACGCTGTAGAGTTCTCTTTTCATCTCTAAGAGTGTCAAGTTGTTGGCTACAGCGAATTGGAATACTTCGGGGCGGATGTCTCTTTGTCCATCAGCGATGAGCTGCCATTGATTATCGTTTGTGAGGATAACTTTTTTGATATGACGAATGCCTTCTAGCATTTTTGCACTTGTTTTTTCTAGGAATTCGACGGTGACAATGGTTTCTCCTGCTACTTTTTGACGGAGTACATCAATGGGATCGTTGGCTACAATTTGGCCGTGATTGATGATGAGTACACGGTCGCAAATGGCTTGAACTTCTTGCATGATATGGGTAGAAAAGATGACCGTTTTTTCCTTACCAATGTCTTTGATTAAGTTTCGAATATCCACTAACTGATTGGGGTCCAAGCCTGAAGTAGGTTCGTCTAGAATGAGGACTTCGGGATCGTGAAGCATGGCTTGTGCTAGGCCTACCCGTTGTCGATAGCCTTTTGACAAGGCGCCAATGAGCTTTTTTTGTTCGATTTGGAGACCTGTTTTTTCGATCATTTCATCGATGCGCTCCTTGGGTTTGGCGATGTGGTGTAAGCCGGCGACAAAGCTAAGGTATTCGCGCACGTACATGTCTTTGTACAAGGGATTGTGTTCGGGCAAGTAACCGATTTGTGTACGGACACTCATCGGATCTTCTTGGGTATCAAAGCCGCAAACGGAGATTTTACCTTCTGTTTGAGGAATGAAGCAGGTAATCATTTTCATGGTGGTCGTTTTCCCTGCGCCATTGGGCCCTAGAAAACCGAGTACTTCACCTTTATCTGCTTGGAAAGTGGCGTTGCTAACGGCTTCTTGTGTACCATATATTTTGGTTAATCCTTCTACTTTTACGGACATATTTTTGTGCTTGTTTTAGGTTGTCTTAATTCATTATCTTGTGATGAATTTGGAGACAACTATAACGCATTAATTTCCCTCTATTTCGTTCTATGTTTTCTAATGTTAAGCCTGCCTTTGTGGACTCAATTCATTATTTCACAAAAACTATGTCTTTTACTTTGGCGATCTGGTTAGAATGAATGTCATAACGATTTTGAACCAAATAGCCACAGTAGAAAACATAGAACGTTAGAGCGAAAAAACGAAATAGCCCACATAGTGGTCTTACGACCTTACATCGTCCACATAGTTTTGAACGGAAAATCTTCGATTTAGCTCGTTAATAGCATAACGAGCATGGTAGAATCCCCTACCTTCTCTATAAGAACGTAAAAATAGTAAATTCATTGCAACTATCTATAAGGGAAATGTTTTTTAGTCTGTAGGACAAGTCACACACACTCTCCATCTCACACTCAACGCCCCCACTCTACCGTCAGGAAATTCTCCATCCAAGCAAAGCGAACCATACTTAATGTCCAGGGCGCGTAATCTAAGATGATGTCGTAAGGAGCAGATTCTAGTTGTAGGAGCCAGCCATTATCTGTTTTGCTTAATTTTCCTGATCGTTGGAGGAAGGAACCTCGCAGACTGCGAGGAGTGGTATTGGGCATGATCTTCCAATAACTGATAGCGGCTTGGAGCATGTTTTCACACTCTTGCTTGGTTTCTTCAGTGAAGGGGTGTGGTGGCGGCAAGACTTCATCCAAAGGAAATCCGCACAAGAGTTTATACAAAAACAGCTTTTCTTCGCTTGGATTTTCTTCTTCTGCCACCAAGTAGTGCAATAGATAAATGGCTTGTTTTCTTCCTTTTTTGCTGATGAAGTTGTTGTGTTTTACTAGGCCGAGGCGCTGGAGGAAGGGGGGGAGCATGGCGTGGATTAGGGGGAGACCGGCTTGGGGGAGGTAGATTTCTTCTGAAAAATCTTCATTACTTTCAACGACCGTAGAATTTTTCTCCTTTGCAATTGTCTTTTTTTCAAGATTTTTCTGTGTTTGATTTAAAGGCTCTTTTTCTGTTGTTGAAATAGAAAGAGTAGATTCTGTATTTGTACTATTTGGTGAAATTTCTTTTATGACTTCAATGACTTGATTAATAGTTTCTTCCTCAGTTGATTCCATCTTTAGATTTGTGAAATTTTCCTCCACCTGGTTAAGTAGTTGATGATATTCGTTTCCAGTTATTTTTTTAGACAATTCATTTAATACTGATTTGATAATCAAATTCTTGTTCCTAGCTTGAGCATGACTTTTCTGCTCATTAAAAGTAACTAACCACAGCATTTTTTGAAATTCCGTAGTTGTAATATTCCATTGCAACAAAATAGGCAATAAATGCTTCTGCAAAACTTGACGCAATCGCAGAATACTCGTTTTTTGAGCAGGAAAAAATGTTTCTACTACAAGTATGTGTAAGACATCCGAAAATTGAAATACAAAGCGTTCTAAGCCTTTCATTTTGCTACTAAGAATAGAACGAATTTCAGCGAATAAATGACTTGCCTTTTCTTTTTTTAGGACTTGAATGATGGCTTTTTCTAAATTTGCTAGGCTTCGAATTTTACCGCTCCACCAAGGTAGTACGCCGTTTTGTAGAAAATAGAGGAGGATTTCTTCTAGACGTTGTGTTGGAGTAATGGTGGTGGTATTGAGCTGTTTTTTTGCTGAGTATTGTTTTTGATCTTCTGGGTTAAAAAACTGTTGTTCAGATTTTTGCTTGAGCATTCCTTTTAAAGAAGCTGTTTCAATCTTCCTTGATTTTAAAATTGCTAGTTCTAGCTCTTCTTTAAGTTTTTCCTTGAAAATACTTAGTACATTCCTAGGAAAATCTGCTAGGCTGAGCGTTCCGAGGTCTAGGGTAAGTTGCTCTATGCGTTGTATATAGGCTTCTTGCCCCCATTGTTCTAGGTATTGCTCTAGCATGGTCAATATCTCTGTCTCTAGAAAGTGACGGATATTGACTAGTATTTCCTCGCCTTTTTGCTGGGAGGGGGTGGTGATTTCTAGGGTTAGTTTTTGGATGGTGGGCATGGGGAAAAAGATAAACGATAAAGTTATTCAAAAGGTACGAACAGCACGAACTCGCAGATCATTGCTTTTTGCATAGCGAGAAATATCTCCATTGGAAAACCATAAAGCCATAGCAAAATCCTCTGATTGTTCCGTTGAACTCCAATACCATGAATTTGCAAAATTTCCTAATCCAGAAAGATGAAGATTTTGATACATTAATCTTAATTCATAAACAGAGGGTAAGTACCAACCATTCAATAGAGAGGAATTCAAATCGTCACAAAGATGGGCAGCATAGCTCCCAAGTCCTTGTTCAAATATAATACGATAGGTATTTGACCATCCAGTACCTATACCATCGGCGTAGGCAAAAATATTTTGAAAGATGCCATTGTTATACCATTCTGCTCCTGTACTTTGATCGATAGATTGACATACTAATCCATGTTCTAAGGTACTATCTAAATGAAAAATTATTCCACCAGCATAACTATCACCTATTTTATGAGGGGGAGATTGCCAACTTGCATTGCCGTT
>JAHDHB010000255.1:0-583 GCA_020631545.1 Saprospiraceae bacterium
ACTCCTTTTTCTCAAAATGATCGTTTTCGGTCAAACGCTAAGCTAATAAACACTTGGAAAATGCCGCAAAACAAAAATAGCCATTATTTACCCCAAGTAAATCGTTTGACACAAAAATTCTCTCCCTCCATCCTTCATTCTCCGTAAAAATTCAATATCTTGGCGTTCAAACAATTCCGTATGACGCTTTATTTTGGATTAGAATTAGATGATTTAGTGTATCCTCACAGCGTACACACAGCAGCAGCAACTGCTTTGGGCGATCAGTTTATGGGGCCTCGTCGTTTGTTGGGATTCCTAGAAAAACAACTAGGTTTATCTGGTTGTCCTGATGATGTGGAGTACTTGCGAATAGAGGAGTTTCGGCAAGCTTTGGCCGCTCATTTACTAGGTCATCCGAATAGTTTTTATGCGGCCTCCTTGGAGGCGGATGAGTTTGCTACGGCCTCTGCTTTATTGGCTAGGAGAGATGAATTGCTGATGGCTGGATGGGATTTTATGCCTTCGGAGAATATGCCTCCACGTCTAAAAACCTTGCTTGAAATTGAAGGTATTTATCGCAATCATACTACTTTTCGTACCC
>JAHDHB010000255.1:593-3023 GCA_020631545.1 Saprospiraceae bacterium
CTTGGCTTCGCGGATAGGCTGACGGAGGTGATTTCCCATTTAGAGCAAGCTAAGCCTTTGTTTTCCAAGGTTATGCTCAATGAACCTTTCGAGTTATTGCCGCCACAATTCCAGCATTTGTTTAATGCTCTTAAAACCCAAGAAATACCTATTGAGCAGCTAGTTGTTGAACAAGATAAAAAGACTAGCGACTTGGCAAAATTCAAAGCGATTTTACAAGACAAAAAAACGACTGAAAAGCTTAATTTTCAAGGAGATGCTTCTTTAATTATTGTACGTTCCAAACGAGAAACGGAGGCCGCTACTTACCTCGCACAACTCTTTCGATTAAATCCAGCTTTACGCCCTGCTTGCTTGATTCCTGAAAAAAATCGGGTGCTGGATATGGCTCTCACTTATGAGGGGTTGCCCAGTATGGGGATTTTGTCAGCCTCCTTGGCGCGGCCTACCTTGCAAATTCTTAAGCTTGTCAGTGCTTTCCTTTGGAATCCTGTTGACCCTTATAAAATAATGGAGTTTGTATCCCTAGCGGTCAAACCTTTACATCCTGAATTGGCGTATTTGATTGCGGAAGAAATGGCACAAGCGCCAGGCTTAAATAGTGATCGCTTAAATGCCTTGATTTACAACTTTTTCCTTCATCTTGAAGAAAAAGCGAGGGGGAATAAGCAGATAAAAGTGAAAGCTATTCGCAAAGAATATGAATTCTGGTTTAAACGCAAACGGTACAACATCGAGGAACAAGTACCTAAGTATGAAGTTATTCCGATTTTCAAGCACCTAGCACGCTGGGCACTCAAGCAGTTTGAAGATAGCGGAAGTAAAGATAATTCACTCCTTGTGCTCAACAGTCAAGCGCAAAAGATTGAAGGTCTCCTTTTGGCTTTGCCGGAAGAGGAAACACACCTGACGGCCTTGCAGTTGGAGCGGATTGTGCGGACGATTTACGAACCAGCTCCTGTTCGTTTTTCAGAGATAGAAGTTGGGCATTTGCCTTATGTTCATCATCCTAGTGCCTTAGTGAATAGTGTAGAGGATTTGTTATGGTGGAATTTTTTGGACATAGAAATGGAGCACCATTTTGCACGCTGGTATCCACATGAGATGGTTTATTTAAATGCCAATCATATCTTCCCCGAAACACCTCAAAAACAGAATGAGCGCTTGCTTTGGAGGCGTTTGCGTCCGATTCTTCATACGCAAAATCGCTTGATTTTAGTGATTCCTGAAAAGGTCGATGGGACTGAAATGCAAGCCCATCCCTTGCTAGGTGATTTGCTAGCAAATTTTGCAAATCCTGAAAAAATCATTTGCTATATTGATAAAAAACAAACGCAGGAGCTTTTACATGAATTCAACCAACCTACTTACCAAGAATTGGCCTTCAAAAAGCTGGGTCAACCACCTCCATACCTAAAAGTCAAGCATGTAGAACGGCTAGAAGCTCGGGAGGAAGAATCCTTCAGCAGCTTGAATTCTTTGTTGTATTATCCTTATCAATGGGTTTTCCGACACAAAATCAAATTACGCAAATCTTCTATTTTAAGTGTGGTTCCTGAGCGTAGATTGATGGGCAATCTGGCTCATCATCTTTTCGAACGTTTGTTTAAGGAGGAAGGTGTTTTGGAATGGACGAAGGAGCAAGTACAAACGTGGATTAATCAACGAATGCCTCGGCTTTTGGAGCAAGAAGGAGCGATTTTATTATTGTATGGTCGAGAACCTGACCGCGTAAACTTCGAGAATACTGTCAACTATGCCGTTTGGGCTTTGTTGAGCATTATCCGAGCTAACAATTGGGAAATCAAAGCTGTAGAAGAACGTCTTGAGGGTAAATTTAAGGAAGTAGGTCTAAAAGGTGTTGCAGATTTAGTCTTAAAACGTGGTGAAGAAATAGCTATTGTGGATCTAAAATGGAGCGGTACTGCTTTTCGAAAAAGGACATTAAAAAACAAGGAGGATTTACAATTGATTCTCTACGCTAACTTGCTGAAAAATGGTGGTGATTGGGCACATACGGCTTACTTCATCATTGATTCAGGAAAAATGATAGCTCGAAATCAAGATGCTTTCAGAGAGGCTGAAGCTATCATGCCTGATGATGATTATAAAGCTATCAATGCTGAAATCCTAGGAAAAATGAAAGCGACTTACGACTGGCGTCTTGCCCAACTTCAAGAGGGACGTATTGAGATCCGGACGGAACATACGCTGGAGGATATGGAAGATCAAGGCATGACGCTGGAAGAATTAGATGAACTACTTGTAATGCCGGAGGGCAATGCGAAGTTTGATGATTATTCGGGCTTGGTGAATTTGGTGGAATGAGGTGAATTATTAGAAGCTACCAAACGCTCAAAACGACTGCAACATTTGGGTGTAGGATAGCCACAAAGGCACACAGACACAAAGGAGTGACGATAACGTAAC
>JAHDHB010000255.1:3123-9143 GCA_020631545.1 Saprospiraceae bacterium
GTCATACGTTGACCGTTAGGGTGTAGGATAGCCACAAAGGCACACAGACACAAAGTTTTTGACGATTAAAAGAAAAATGAAAATATAAGTAACACGAATTAAATAAAAACTACTTAATTTGCAATGTCGTTTCTTCAAATAAAATAGGATTCGGATAAACTAATAAGCAGATGAAAGGAAAGGATGATTTATTTCAATTAATCAAGAGCATGTCGAAGGGAGAGGTTCGATACTTCCGGCTTTTCTCTCGTAAATATGATACTAAGCAAGAAAATACGATGCTTGGTTTATTCGATGCTTTACTGAAAGAAGAGGTCTACAACGAACAGATTTTCAAGGAAGAGCATAAAAATGAAAAATGGATTAAATACCTAGCTGCGGAAAAACATCGACTTTATAAATTCCTACTCAATGCCTTGTCCAGCTACTTTTCTTACCAACATCAAAACGAACCTAGGATCTTGGATTTAGCGAATCAAGTGGATATGCTCATGGGTAGAAACTTACCGCATCAATGTGATAAGCTCATCAAAAAGATGCGCAAAAAATCAAGGGAAAGGGATAGTTCACTTTACTGGCTGATAGCGAACCTTTCTGATCGAGAAATCACTTATAACAACTATGATTTGTTGACGGAGAAACGCATGGGGCGTATTATAAAAGAGCAAAGGGATGTAACGGAACGCTTGTATCAAAATATGACGTATAGCAATTTATACGACGAACTTTATTTCACCTTCGTTTTCAAAAGTAAGCCCGCTCCTTTGGAAGAATTGGATGAATTTATGAAGCATCCTTTTTTACAAGATGAGCGTTTGGCAAAATACGAGACGGGGCTTTTTATGTTTTATGCAACTTATGCGCTTTATTACCAACTCAAAAACGACCACAAAGCCAAATATGAAATTGAGCTAAAGACCTTACGCTTACTCGAAGGAAATCCTGATTTTTTAAAACGTTGTATGATTAATTTCTTTGCCTTGAAGGGTAAAGAATTGTATATCACGCTTATCCTTGATCGCTCTTCTTTTCCTTCTAAGTACAGCGCTTATGAAAAACTACCTAAACAATATGCTTTTGAAATTGATATTCAGCTTTTTTTACTAGAAATTCATCAATATCAACTACTCTTCGCACAAGCAGCACAGGCTTGCCTTCAAACTAATGCAGAGGAGTTGATGCAGGTAGCCCAAAAAACTCGTGAGGATCTGGAGAAGTTAGAAAATAATAGCTACGAATTTATTTTTGTAGAGCTTTTACATTACCTCGCTTATGGTTTTTTACAAGTAGGTGATTTGGACGAGGCTCGTTTTTGGAGTGATCGAATTGAGCATAACATCGAAATAAAGGGAGAAAAAAGCTCTTATCTAACCATTTCCAGCCAGCTAATTCTAATTTTTGTTTTATACGGCCAACAAGAGTATGTGTATCTAAAAAACAAAATAGATGCCTTGAAACGCTACCTAAAAAGGAATCGCGTCTTGGATGGTTACTACAATGACTTGCTGAAATTCCTACGTTTAACCTTAGGAAAGTCTCCTAATAAAACGGTAAACAAGAAAATAGCTCAAAAAATCCCTGAGCTAAGAAAAATAGAACCTCCACCGCAATTCGATGAGGTTCTATTATTTAATCCTTTGGATTGGTTGGAAAAGAGTTCTTAGGGATGGCTCCGCCTTTGACAATTTTATGTTTACCGTGTTCTCTAGCTACTTGACTTTCTCAAATCGTGAGACTCTTCACTACAAGTAAAAACAGGCATTTAGAGGGCAACCACAAGGGTTGCCCCTACGGGTTCTAGGTTTTGTTTGCATCTTTAAAAACCTAGCGATAGATAGCCGTTTAGGCTCACTTCGGTACGCCAGAAAACAAGCCATTATTATCAAACCAAAGAACATTGTCCGCTGAATTAACATCACCATTTAGATCAAAATCAGTCGGATGGTATTGGAAGAAGTTACCGTTTGCATCTCGCCACAATGCTTTATCGTCCGCATTGATATCGTAACTAAGAATATCGGTTCGTTGTTCGCCATCCGCAGCAATCATTCCCCATTGGTTCTGGCCTAGTATTTTTTGCCCACTCCCCCCTATAGCATAACTGTTTATTATGCGGAAATCGTAGATTAATTGTCCTCCAATCGTCGGTACTGGTGTTGCACTCATAATCCCCATGTGATTCCGATGTTCAACGACGACATAAGGCGTTTCTACGGCACGTAAAGCACAGGTTTCTGTAAAGGCTATCGTTCCGTCAGCATGTAATAAAGCGGCGATTTGTTCGACTTCCGAGGCTTTTGTAATACCAGAACGAAGGGAAAGTAAAACCCAATCGACTACCGTAGGGTCATAAGCATTAGGTAACCAGTCTTGCCCTTCAGTACCTGAATAATTCCACGGAGCAATAGCATAAGGTTGCCCCGCAGGTGTTGGTATCATAATGACATTATTAGGCGTTTGCCCTGGTAGTAATCCTTGTTCGTTTAGGTGTGTCGTCATTTGTCCCGTCGTCGCATCAAAGGGGCCTTCCAAGAAAAGAGACAAATAGGCTTCCATACAGGTTTGTAGCTCAAAGGTTGCGGATATCGCTCCTCCACATGGATTAGTATAGGTGTAGGTATAAGTGCCTTCTTCTTCAAAAGAACTTAAGGAGACAACACGTCCTGTTGCAGAATAGCCATTTGGTCCTTCCCAAGTCCATAGGCCTGTTCCAATTGAAACTGTCCCCGCCTCTCTCACCTGAGGTGCGAGGAGGACAGAACCACCATAATTTAGAACAATCGAAGTATTTGTGGACCAGCCTGTAGCGTTAGTATTGGACTGTGGGATTAATTGTGTAGGTGTATAACATATGGTAAAATCCAAATCAAAAGAACAGCCTAAAGAATCAACAAACAAGACTTCGTAATTTCCATTATCGCCTAGCTCGAAGGGTTCAAAAGCTAGCTGCTGGCCAGAAGCGGCGAAACCATTCGGCCCCGTCCATGTCCAAGTTCCTCCCGAATAGGTTGTACCTCCTACAATAGGATTAAGCACTAGGGTATCGCCTAGATCTGCCGAGAGATTATTTTCCATCACCGTAGTATCTGAATTAAGGTTATAGCTGGACTCTAAATAGGTGAAATTGGGAGGCGTATCATCGCCTAGATAATATTCAATGGTTGCAGGAGAATCATCAGGAGTGTCTTGATTAACATTGTAAATTAAATCAAAAAGCCCCGTTTCTGGATTGTAATCTGCTTGCCAAAAATCATTGCCCCAAGTAGATTGGTCTACGAGTGTCCAACAGCCTCCATCCAACTTCCATAATTTCGGATTATTGACCTCACTGAGTCCCGTAAAAATAATAGGGACATAGCCTTTACCGCCTGTCATGGTAATGGTCGCTGTATTATTTACTGTAGCTACACTGATAGGATAATTGTTGTTTACAGTATTGGAAGAAGACGTTACCGTTACATCATTACCCGTTACCTCTCTGAACATCAATTGCCATGAATTGCCAAAGGTGACCAGTGCATTGGCAAAATTGGTATTGGGGCCATAGTAATCAACAGCTTGCTTGGGCAAAATCATAGCCTCAATTAAAACCTCTACGGAGTCTCCAGCAGAAAAACTAGCCGTTCCAGGAGGAGGAACAAGACAATAGGAAGTAGGATTTTCTCCGGAGGCTGCGGCAAATCCTATAGAACTTGATCGTTCTCGTAAATAAGGCGTGTTATTGGTGACACCATTAAAAGTTCCCGTATAAGATCGGATAATCATTCCATTATTCGTATCCATATTGATCCCTCCATAGCCATTGGTATATATCCCATCTCCAGCCCAAATCCAAGGATTATCGCCTGGCATAGCCCAAGCTGGTCCCGTGTAATCATTAGACCCCGAATTATTCGGTGTTAGAATATTTAGAACGCCTTGATCATTTCCATAAACCACACTCCGAGTTTTGTGGACATTGTAATTATCTCCTCCCATTTGGAAAATATCAAATCGGGTGAAAGGTGTATTTTCTAGTGCTTTTACTTTTACCTTGTAGTATACCCGAGTAAAATCGTCGGATCGGTTGAGGTAAAAGGTATAATCTAGCTTCAACTTTCTATCTGCGGAATAGGCTGAAACAGAGGTTTCTGTTAAGTTTGGGGAATAGCGTGGAAAGCGGGTTTTGACTTCACTCTGATAAACTCTGGAATTCCCTGTAGTGTAAACGAACATATCCATACCACCTACGTTTCCTGTCCAACCACACTCCGAGGATGAACCGCCATAGGCTTGACTTGTTACTAGGAAAGGGCGGTAATCACACACATTAGAATTACCAAACTGGTAGTCAGGGGAATGGGTAACGTTTTCTCCATATGCCCCAAGTCCTGCTTCTAGCCATCCACTTCTAGACTGTCCTGTTCCAACGGTAGACAATTGATGGGAAAAAGCGCCATAGGTTTCGCCCCACTTTGCGCCGGTGCGCGTATATTTGCATTGTATCGTCGTATTTGCTGGAACCATAATTTCGGTATACTCCCGATTCCAATTGCCGGAATACATTTGGACAATATTCCCATGCCAGTTCTTCGATGCTTGTAGGGGTAGTCCAGAAGGTTCTCCATTGGCATTACGAATCATGGCATTATAGCCTACGACATTGGAGCTGGGGATATGTTGAAAACAAAGCCGAACTCGCTTATCGGTATTCGCTGTGTTTTCTAGTGATAAGTCAATATCTTGCATGATCTCGTCTTGGCCACAGTTGAAATACCCCAAGTTATAGACAGGTAGATCAAAAAGGTGTACTCCTTCATCAGCTAGGTAAGTCATGGCCAAGTTTTGGGCTGCATTAGGCAATAGTTGATTGGCGGTAATGTTTATTTGTGCTTCCTCGGTATCAATAGAAGCAAACGCTGTCGATAGATTTTCGGAGAGGGCATAAAAAATAAGACTTACCTCATAAGCAGTTCCTGTAGTTAAGTTTTGAGGGGCGGTGGTTACTTGAATGGTATTTCCTGTAACAACAGTAGACGCGGCTGTAACACCTCCTTTTACTGCAAAACCTTCATTAGCGGAGAGCCCAAAAGCATGCATATTTCCTTGCGTGAAATAGTTGGTGTAAGCCGATGGTATATCAACGGTAAATTGCAATTGACCATTGATGATATCGGCAGTAGGTTTCACATGAAAGGCCATCCGAAAACGACTATGCCAGTTCGTAAATTCTACCCCCGAAAAATAAGCATCTACAGGAGCTGAATTCGTAAAATTAGTACTTACCATTCGTCGGTTTTGCCAAGTGCCGTATTCTGCCATTTGGCTATCTGGTGCTCCCATATTTGTGGGGGAGGTTGTTTTCTCATATGCTACAGCTCCATTTTGCAGAATAGCGTATCGAATATCTCCAGCATAGAGATTAGAAAATGTAACAGAATTTGCTTCCGCAAGTGCTGACGTTTGGTTGTGATTCGTTGTGGTGAGATTCAAGCTATGTATACTTAAATCTGTAAAATTGATGTTTAAATTGTATGAACTTGATTGATTAATAAACTTTCTTGTACTAATCCCGCTAGTTTTAAAGTTATCATTCCAGCAGGTATAGTTATAGCTATTCCGATAATTCTCAAAGGATTCGTTAGGGATGGAATAAAGAATGGATTGAGCTGATAGGCTTCCCGATATAAAAAGCAAAAATAAAATAAGCTTAAGGTGCATGGTATTCTTATATTTAAGGTTCTTAGAATGCAAAAACGGACATGATTTAGACAAAAGTAAGGGAAAACAATAGCTAATTACATACAGCTAGAAAACATTTTTCACAAAAGTATTTATCCAAAACAATCGCTACTAATGAGAATCAACAACAAACAGTAGTCCCCACACGACTACCTGAACTGAGTGTAGTAGGGAGAAGATGAATGAGGGCGGTATCCTTTGCTAATAAAAAACCGCCACAACCTATTATCGTCATAGCGTTGTTTTTAAAACGCTCCCTAATTTAATTCCTAAACTATGAGGCGACTCCGAAAAGGCTC
>JAHDHB010000256.1 GCA_020631545.1 Saprospiraceae bacterium
ACAGACATCCAAGGCTATCAATTTTCGATAGATTGGGACAATTCGAAATTATCATACAGAGGAATTCAAAACCGGCATTCCTCACAACAATCGAATCTAACCTTAAATGTTGATGCACCAAATGGGAACCTTGGGGCTTCTTGGTTCAATGGAATATCTCCCATCACTGAAATAAATGGTACAACACTTTTCTCTATTGAGTTTGATGTTCTTCAACCTTATCCCTCAAGCAACATCAGTTTTTCGGATACACCAATTGAACGATTTGTAACTATTGGATTTGTAGATCAAAATTTAGGGACGGCTGATGCGCAAACGATTCCTTGTGTCGTACCTGTAGAGTTGATAAGCTTTGATGCAGAATATCTTGAAAAAGAACGCATTGTTCAATTAAATTGGGAAACAACTTCAGAAGAAAATAGCACACATTTTGAAATTGAACGTAGCTCTAATCAAATTGATTTTCAAAGTGTTGGAATTCAACAAAGCCTTGGTTCGATTAGTGAAGGAAGCTCCTACACCTTTATTGACCGTTCTCCCCTTGATAAGAACAACTACTACCGACTAAAACAGGTAGATATGAATGGCGATTTTTCATTTTCTCCTATCGTATCCGTTAAATCTAACTTAGAGCATATACACTTTAGTTTTGGCCCTAATCCTACTCGAGATGAGTTATTTATTGAGTTATTTGTTCCCCATTCCTCTACAATTGCCCTTCGTCTAATGGATATTAAAGGAAACAAAATATATCAATCCCAAAACCAACCTATGCAATCAGGTATCAACCAACTAAACTTAGCAACTAAGAACTTACCGAAGGGACTCTATTTTATTCAACTGATAGATTTGACAACGGATAGGGTTTATACTCGAAGAGTTTTAAAGCAATAGCGACAAAGGTATACCCATAAAAAAACCTTTCGCTGGTTCCGTTTCCTGAAATATTCCAGTAGCGGTACAAGCGAAAGGTCTTAGTTTGTTGTTACTATTCTAGTTGTGTTAGGCTCCTTTTATCCTTCAACACCTAGAGCAGTCAATGTTTTTATGTTTAAGTTACCCAGAGGTAATCCTTTATCTGTTTGAAATTGCTTTAAAGCAGTTTGCGTTTTAACGCCCATGATACCGTCGATAGGACCTGGATCATAACCGTTGTCTTTTAGGGCTCTTTGGATAGAGCGTACTTTAGAAGTACCTGTTTTAGCAGCACATAAGATTTCTGTCCAAACGGTATAACCACCTTTGCTTACTAAGCGCTTTTCTTGAACTGTTTTGTAAACAGCAGGAACCGTTTCTTGTCTTGTAGACTCTGGAGAAACCATAACCTTAGATGTTACGGTTTTATAAACAGGAGGAATAGTTACTTCTTCTACACGAGCTGGTTGGTCAATCACCTTTTTAGTAATGGTTTTATACTTAGCAGGAGTTACGTCTTCTGTAGTATAAGCTTCTTTTACTAAAACTTGGTAAGTCTCTGTAGAATATTTTGCAGGTACTTCTTCATAGCACACTACATAACAGTCTTCAGGATTCGAAGAAAAACAGTTAGGAGATTTTTTCTTCTTAACCCAATCCCCATGAGCAGGAGAAATCATAACCTTACGCGTTTCTGTTCTGTATTGAGCAGGAATGGTCTTTACTCTTTTCTTCTCAGGCTCAATTTGTACCTTCTCTGTGATGGTTTTGTAAGTAGCTGGAATAGTTCTATACTCCGTACGCCCTTCTTTAACCATAACTTGCTCTGAAACCGTTTTGTGCTCAGCAGGAATGTTTACCAGTTTTACAGAAGCATCCTTTGCCAATTTCTGAACGGAAACCGTTTCGTATTGGTCAGCAATTTTACACTTAGCATAGCACTTGCCATACTCATAATTTTCAGGGAGATCGTCGAAAGGGATCTCACTACTGATTTGAGCTACCGCATAGTTTGAAACAAAAAGACACGCAAGTGCCCATGCAGAAGCTAGTTTTAAGAATCTCATAAGAGAATTGTTTAGGTTAAAAAAAAATGGTTTTATAAGACTTGCTATCGAAATTAAAACAGCAAAAATCTTTCTCATTATATGTTAAACACTATTTCTTAGGGAAAAGAAATTCCTTAAAACCTCGAAAAAAGAGTACGTTTTAAGGCTGTCACTTTTCGAAGAAGTTCTTTAGAATTTCTCGCAATAATACGCGGTTTTATTGACTTTTCCTAGTATTTACGCTTTTAATTCCCATAGAAAAAATATACAAAATACGACGATTTAACATGGAAGTTTTTTCTGTCTAAAAAGGTTCTAAAATCAAGCTTAAACAGACTAGAGAAAATTTATTCTTTGTCCAAATTTCATTAAAAAAATTTCACTTTGTTTCTTTCAAAAAAAACTTAACCACCAGCCTCTCCAGACAAACAAATTGATGCATAATTTCACGTTCATTTAACTAAAAGAACCTTTTACTTACCCAAACGAATCTACCTATTTTTAAAAATAAAATAAATCCTAGTTTTTGAAGTCTCTTAGTAAGCAATAGCATCAATAGAAGAAACTTCATCTCTTATAAAACAACACCCCTAGCATTTCTATAAAAGGCTAATAACTAGGAAGAAGAGGCATTTTGTACGCGAAGTTAAACCATCCAATCTAATTTACTCCTAGTAAACCCCAAAACCTCCTTAGCAAAGAGAAAATCCTTCCTTTATACCCTGTTACTAAAGTCCATAATAATATAAAACAACCATTCATTCAGGACAATCAACACCAAACACAACACATTCACTGCCACACTAATACATTGCGATTAAAACAAGTCCCTCCGTCCTTTATACACTTACGCCTCCTTGGATACTTGTTGGGTAGTTTCCCCAATAAATAAGCGATGGAGACATGAAGCTTTTGTGCTCAAAATCTTTGATGACTTGCTAGTAAGTGATATATTCGCAGTGTCACCATTTATTGGTTTTATTCGGCATAATACAAGGTAGCAAAATGGAATTCCAAATCACAAAATTATCTTTTTCGAGTGGAAGGTATTCCCTTGTACTATTGATACAGCTTTTCCAATGATGTCCTCACCAAAAAAGTCTAATTGCTTTTCAGTTATTAACGTAATCCTTAAGAATAAACAGTGTTACAAGATGTTATGATTAAGCTCTTGGGCATAAGCTTCACCAATTTTCATGCAGAAAATGAAATGTAATTGGCATTATGTGTACAAACAATTTTTTAGTACCTTGAGTTAACTCTAAAAAGCATTTTTTTGTAAAAAATAAGCTTTATGATATAGGGAGAGTGCAAGACTCTTTACGTAAACTATTATTTGCTAGTAAATAATAAAAATCATACTTCTTACATCGTATCTTGAAGAAGAGCCTTTTTAAAGTGAACTCTACATTGCAAAAACCAACATTTTTTACCCCATGATGAAACACATCTTCCTTTTCCATCTTCTTCTCTTCATTAATGTTTTTTCTAGTACCTTGGGTTTTACACAGCCCTCCTCCTTCGAATTGCAACAAACCCTTAGCCTTAATGATTACTTAGGAAAAACATATTCTAGCACACGAGAAATTCCCCTTAAAGAAATTGTAGGATTAGAGTTTATTGGAGAAAAGCAGCTTTTTTGGGCCAATCAAAGTGGAACACTATTTTACTGGGAGCTAACACAGAATTATCCAAGGTCAAGTTGTTTTGAGCTCGATTGTTTTTTGAATAATGCCTTTTTACATCCTAAAAAACCGTCTATAGTCCTCAATTGTGGCGCAGCGCAGCAAGACATATTAGTGGGTGATCTAAATTCTTGTACCTTTGAGCGTCTTATCGACGAAAATTCCTCTCAATTTCATTCCTTAGCCGTTAGTCCTGATGGTAAAAATATGGCGGCATTAGCGGAATCTTTGTTGCTTCATTGGCAATTGGAGGAAACAACATGGAATTTGAAAAAATATACGCTAAGTAACGATTTATCATTTACCTTAAACTTTTTGAACGATCAAATGCTCCTTGTTGGTACTCATGAGGGTAATCTCACAGCCTTCGATTTGACTAAGGAAAAAGTGGATGAAAAATGGCTCTCTGCACATCCTTCCACCGTTGCAGTTATTAAGCTATCACTTTCTAAAAACTATTTTGCGACTACAAATGGAGAGGAGGTAACAATCTGGCATTCAAACAATAAAGAACATACAATTAAAATCAAGACCAACCTTAAACTACTAGGAGATTTGTGCTGGATAAATGATGAGGAACTAGCGATAGGAGGCTTAAATGATGAAATAGAAGTATGGAATATCAAGGAAAATAAATTGCTACAATCTATCAATACCTCTACGCCTAAAAATAGTATAACCGCACTCCCCCAGCCTACTGGAAAAGCCGTCCTCTTTCACAAAAATCTCCATAAAAATCGTTTAGATTCCTCAATTATAAGCAACAGAATCACGGCTCTAAGAATTAACGACAACAAAATAATTACGCTTGGTCTAGAGAATTTAGATTTGGTGAATTATCAAATACGCCCTTCGGGCATCCAAGAAAGCCATCGCATGAATTTAGAGGAAGCTCCAATGAGACTAAAGGATAACGCAATATTGAGTGTACAAGCAAGTCCCTTAGGAAATAAAGTATACGCTGGCCTTAAGTACGGCGTGGGGTATTTTGACATAGTAAATAGCCATATTATTGCAGCCATGGGCAATTTATACCGTAGCTATTCCCAGGTTGATTTATTTGAATTTCAAGACATTGGATTATTGAAAGTAGATGATGCTATGGATAATTACAACACAGCATACCTTGCTTGGGAAGTTTATTACAATGCATTCCAACGAAAAAAATCATCTATTTTATATAAAGAAAGACAAAAATTATTCCCGCTCAAAAATGGGCAAGAACAGATCCCAGCTTTTGAGCAGCTTACAAATCCTTCCGGTTTTACTACATCAACCGACCAAAAATATATAGCATCTTTTGACAGCACGGGAAAAATTCAAATTTTCCAAGTCAAAGGAATGCTTCCTCTTTCTTCCTTCCAACTTAATGAACCTATCAAAAAAGTGTTCTTCGAGACAGAAGAAAAGATAATCATAGCGACTGGTACAGGTAATATTTATAGTACATTTTTGGCCTCACCAAAATCTATAAGAAAAGATTTTTCGATAGCTTCTTCCATCCAAAACATTGCTTATAATCAACTCCAAACCCTTGCGTTTTCAAGTAAAAACAAATTATACACGTTAAACATACAAACGAAAGAGCTTCATCTTCTTTTTGAAAATACCCCTAAAAAACATCTCCTTAGCCATATTTCATTCGTCCCCAATCATCATGAACTCGTTTGGGTGATAAATGAGCTTCCTACTTCCAAGCAGGAAATCTTAGTTAAAACCCCATTACCTCCTGTGGAAACGATGATCGTCGAAATGACTTACAAAAATGGTTATCTTGTTACTGGGAACCAAGATGGCGCAATTAACATTTATAAAAAGTAGATTTTCATTTTCCCCACTCCTACCTTGACATCAGCATGTGCATCGGCATTGCTCCCTGCATCTTTTCGTTTTTACAGATGACCAAGGGGCTAAATACCCATGGATGTAGAGCCTCGAAGGCTATCGCCTTCTCTAGCGCACCTACTGCTCTCTTTAGTTTTGTGAGACAAAGAACACCTCCTTGTGCCATCGTGTACGCGGCTACCTGAATCTTCCTAATGTTGATTTGTCGGATAAATCCAACGGCACGACAGCCCTTCTACCAACAACCTATAATTCAAACACTTAAACATCAAAACACTCTCCTTTGAATTTATTTACAACTATTTAAAACGCAACGAGATACGCTTAACAAAAAAGGAATTTAACAGTAGCATAAGTCTCTAAAAAATTAGGCTTCCATTCCTAATCTCCCTTTCCATAATTCCACCTGCTCCGACAACCAAACATACTCCTCCATAGGCAAGAAACCTTGAATTCCTTCCTCGACATCCTGCTCCATTTTCTTTTTTCCATACCTGGATAAAAACAACAAATTCAAGCCTTTGCGAAAATGTTCCAACGAAACGAGCATCACCGCTGAAATTTTCTTCTTGTATTTAAGGAAATTGCGAAAATTATCGAGCTTACGCTTAAAGGACTTGATGTCTTTTTCATCAGGATTTTCTCCTAGCAATTCATAGTCCGTTTTAAGTTCTAAAAGACGGAAAGCGAGCTCGTTATTGATGTCGATGAAATGGAAGTCGCTGATCATTTTTAGCATGTACGGGGCTTGCGCTGCATAATCCTTTTTGGCGAAGTGTAGCAAGGCATAATTATGCACTTTCAAGTTGTGGCGATGGTCGGGAAGTGGTTTATCCGCTGTTTTTTTATCTTTTTTGGTTGGTTTTGAGGGAGATTTAGGTATAGTGCGCGTTTTATTCAGATTATTCAATAAAAATGCTGCGGCCCAATCCAATTCACCCGCTTCCACCGCTATGCGCATGATGTTGCGGAAGTGATAGTGTGGGAAATAGCCTTCGACAATAGCATGTTCTCCAGCCACCATCATCTTAGCCAGCTCGAAACGGTCGGCGACATATCCTTTGCGGCCTAGTTGAATGTTCCAGTAACAGATGTTGATAGCCGAAGTAAGAAACTGACGCAACTCCTTGATACCAATATTGTTTTGTTCTTGTTTGATGTAGCGCATAAAGGCTAAAAAGCCGTTTCTATCACCCAGATCACTCATTTGTTTTACAAGGAGGTAGTAGAGGTGTAGCAAGGGCACATCTTCCCTAGGCGCAGCATCCAAAATAGCGAGTATTTCCGCCTTCATCGGATAGCGGTACTGCACATTGACGATCCGTTCTCGGTTGTGCATAGCGAAAAGGTACTTGAGTTTATGCACTAAAAAACTCACATCGTGGTAGTCTGCTGCAAGTTGCAGGGAGTTGGTCGCCTTACGATGGTCATGTACAGTGACATACTGATAATGAACATCTTCCATCTGGTAGCGGTAGAGAAAATAATCGACATTAGGCTGTTGCTCGCCTGCGATCAAATTACGTTGTTCGCGTATGACTTTTTCGTAGCCTTTTTTTGCACCACGCCGAAGCAAGGCCATGGATAATACATTGCCGTACATAGCTTTATTGTTTTCAAATTCTTGAATCGCAACAAAGTGTTTGGCATGGCTGTACAACTCAGATACCCACTGACGATAGGCTTTGTCATTATACTTTCCCTTTGGACGGATGTGTTGGTACAATGCCTCATCTTCTATAGAATAGCGAGGATGCTTGAGGCGGAGTTGTTGCCAGAGTTGCAGAACATTGCCACTAGCACGGCCTTGTAGATGAGCACTGAATGCTTTGCACTCTTCTTTGGTGAAAGTGCGGAGAAGCTGAGCGGCTTCGCGCTTGTAGAATGGAGAGTTCATAATTTGTTTTTTACATTCTCAGCGATAATGCCGTCTGGACAGTGCCGCTTAGCCTTGCGGGATGGTCTGGCCTGACGGCTTTCTGAGGCAGCATTTATCTCAAGAATTTCAATTTCATCATCTTTAACCCTTAGCTTTAAGTTTAAGTGCTTTAAAAGTCACCTCATAACGAACCAAGGGTTGAGTGTGTGCGTGTGAGAAGGAGTGTGCGTGTGACCGACACTCCCAGAAAAAACACAAACACCAAAAATATGGGTTTCAACCCTCATCTACCCAGCTACCCCAAAAGCCCCGTTCGCTAGAGAAGGCGGCAGCCTTCGAGGTTCTATAGCAAGGGGTTTTAACCCCTTGGTCTGTGTCACCGACATACCCAGCAAAAAACACAAACACCAAAAAAATAGAGGCTTCACGCCCTTCTGATCCGAATTATCATCCGCCCCTTGGCATCCCCTATCCCTACCACCACACCAAACAAAAAATAGAACACAAAAATACCATTTTTTTTCATGAACACAAAGTTAGTTTTTCAAAGGCCATACCTTGTAGGCCAAAAGATTAAAAATCAAACAAATACAACGATTTCTTCTATCCCAAGCCCCCCAATTCCCTAGAAAAACACAAGGACAAACACACTTTTTTGATCAACAAAATCTACCAAAGAAATGATTTTTATGGTAATCTTTGAAGAAGGAAAACCATTAATTCTTAACCTTTTCAAAACCACCGCCATGAAAAACTTTTATTTACATTTTATTTTATTTTCTTTGACTTCCTACTTTGCGAAAGCTCAGCCCTGCCTGGAGAGTGACTCGCTTGCCCTAGTAGAACTCTATAATGCTACAGGAGGGCAGAATTGGACAAATTCTTGGGATTTGAATGCCCCTGTAGGAAGCTGGTATGGAGTGAATTTGAGTGGAGATGGATGTGCCGTGGTCTGTTTGGATTTGGATGGAAATGCAAATTGTGCCAATAGTACTAATGGAGGAAATAACCTTGTTGGAGGTTTGGTAGACTTGAATCTGCCTAATTTGACATTCTTGTCTTTGTCCAGCAATCAACTTTCCGGCAATATTCCGGATTTTTCCAACTTGAGTAATCTCTCAAACCTTTATTTGGACAACAATCAACTTTCTGGCAATATTCCGGATTTTTCCAACTTGAGTAATCTCTACTCCCTTTATTTGTCCAGCAATCAACTTTCCGGCAATATTCCGGATTTTGCAAACTTGAGTAACCTCTCATCTCTTGTTTTGAACAACAATCAACTGTCAGGCAATATTCCGGATTTTGCCAACTTGAGTAATCTCTCAATCCTGTCTTTGTACAACAATCAACTTTCTGGCAATATTCCGGATTTTGCCAACTTGAGTAATCTCTCCTACCTTTATTTGTCCAACAATCAACTTTCCGGCAATATTCCGGATTTTTCCAACTTGAGTAATCTCTCAGAACTTTATTTGTACAGCAATCAACTTTCCGGCAATATTCCGGATTTTTCCAACTTGAGTAATCTCTACTCCCTTTCTTTGTCCAACAATCAACTTTCCGGCAATATTCCTGATTTTGCCAACTTGAGTAATCTCTCACGCCTTTATTTGTACAGCAATCAACTTTCCGGCAATATTCCGGATTTTGCCAACTTGAGTAATCTCTTAAACCTTTATTTGTCAAACAATCAACTTTCTGGCAATATTCCGGATTTTGCCAACTTGAGTAATCTCTCCT
>JAHDHB010000257.1:0-7516 GCA_020631545.1 Saprospiraceae bacterium
TTATCTTAAATAGCATTCACTATCTACTATTCGCCGAGTGGTCATGCTGCTAATTTTGCACAAGGTTTTTTCACTCTTTTTCGTAGCTATTTACCCTAATAACACCTAAAAGTGGGCAAATAGTTCATTCAAGGAGATTTTTTATTAAAAAGGAGTAAAAAAGTAGGTTTTTATTTGGTATGAAAATACGATTTGAAAGCTTTTTTTGACTTTGCTATATTTTAATTTATACGCCTATTACTTTCGCAAAATGAAGCTTATGTATTGCGAGGACTAGCAAAATACGCTATCTTTGTAAGCAAATGTTAGGCAACGCTCAAGATGAGTTACCTGTTTTATTGCATTCATAGATATTCCTTGAATTTTAACTAGTTATTATGGCATATAGTGATTTTACATTAAAGGATTTAAAAGTAAAATTTGGTATAAATAATAAAATAGGCCAATTATTTTCTAACATAACTCCTGTTTCAACGAGTGAAGATTTACTAAAAGATCTAGCACTTGCCCAAAAATTGCCCATTAGAAGTGAGAAGGCAAAATCGGAATTGATTGTTATGCCTATTTTGCTTGACCTCATGAAACGAAACAAGGATTTTTTTACAATTTATTCTGGTGATAGTCTTATCGCAGATAAAAATAAAGGGCTTTCGGGGGAATGTGATTTTATTCTAGCCAAAGATACGGGGACTTTTGATATCAATACGCCCATTATTACCGTAGTAGAAGCCAAGAAAAATGATATTGAAATCGGTATCCCTCAATGTGCAGCCCAAATGTTAGGGGCTAGAATTTTTAACAAGGAATATGGCAATGAACTAGACCCGATTTATGGTTGTGTTACCACAGCAGATAATTGGATATTTTTGAAATTAGAAGGCGATACCATTGCTATTGATAGTCAGAAATATTATCTAGGGCAAATCGAAGAGTTGTTAGGCGTTTTTCAGTTTATTATTGATTTTTATAAAGGAAAACTGGGCTAAGAAGATGGTCGTACCGTCTACTACAATTTCACCTGTCGGATGAATCCAACGGTACGTTCTAACCTACCAGCCTAGTAAATAAGCAAATATAAGCGGTGCAACTATTGTTGCATCGGATTCAATGATAAATGTCGGGGTATCTACATTCAGTTTTCCCCAAGTAATTTTTTCATTAGGAACAGCACCAGAATAAGAACCATAGCTTGTGGTAGAGTCACTGATTTGACAAAAATAAGACCACATAGGAATATTATCTTTCAAAAGATCTTGGTGTAACATCGGAACAACACAGATGGGGAAGTCGCCAGCTATTCCACCGCCAATCTGAAAAAAACCAATCCCTATATCCGTAGCATTTTTTTCATACCAATCAGCTAGGAATATCATGTATTCCAAGCCTACTTTCATGGAATTCAGGTTATTCATTCCTTCTTCTATACAAAAAGAAGCGAAGAAATTCCCACAAGTAGAATCTTCCCAACCAGGAACAATAATCGGAATATTTTTTTGAGCTGCTGCTAGTAGCCAAGAATCTTTCGGATCGATTTGATACGACTCTTCAAGATCCCCATTTAGTAGGAGCTGGTAGAAAAATTCATGCGGGAAGTAGCGTTTTCCTTCTTTTTTAGCTTTTTTCCAAGCTTTTATGAGGTGTTTTTCGATACGTCGCATGGCCTCCATTTCAGGGATACAAGTATCGGTTACTCTATTGTAATGCTCTTCGAGCAGCGCTTGTTCCTCTTGAGGAGAAAGGTCACGGTAGTTGGGAACACGCTTGTAATGCTTATGAGCAACTAGGTTGAAAACGTCCTCTTCCAAATTTGCACCAGTACAAGTAATGATATGTACTTTGTCTTGTCGAATCATTTCTGCCAAGGATTTACCCAACTCAGCAGTACTCATCGCGCCAGCCATCGTGATCATCATTTTATGGCCATTGGCCAATTGTGCTTCATAAGCTTTAGCCGCATCGACAAGGGACGCGGCATTAAAATGCTTGTAATGCTCTAGGATAAATTGAGAAACAGGGCCTTTGTTGTTCATAGTCAATTCTTTTTTGCGGCTCAAATTTATGCTTTTTTAGTGAATTTGTAAGTAAAAATCAATCTACTGTTTTCGGGTAACTTAGAAAGCCGTCATGAAATCAAATTCCTAATTCGTAATTCCTCACTCCTAATTCCCCTAGGAATACCCCAAGATGTCCAGCATATCATTTACACTTTGCTCTTGGCGATAAAGATGATCCACAAAATTCCCTTTCTCATCTCGGTCAATGATAATTTGTTTTGGAGCCGGAATAAGACAGTGCTTGATACCGCCATAGCCACTTATGGAGTCTTGATAAGCCCCCGTATGGAAAAAACCTAAATATAGCGGTTCTTTATCATCGTCTTGGTATCGAGGCAAGTGGATTTGTTGGTTAAGATCCTCGGAGTTATAATAATCGGAATGGTCACAAGATATTCCACCAATATTTATGCGAGTATATTCATTGTTCCATTTATTGACAGGCAGTAGGATGAATTTTTCTAAAATAGACCAAGCGTCTGGTATCGTATTCATCAAGCTATTATTGATGATATACCAAAGTTCGGCGTCATTTTGTTGTTTTTGCTCTAGCACGGAAAAGATTATAGCGCCACTCTCTCCTACAGTATACTTACCAAATTCCGTAAATATATCGGGCTCATCCACGTCCTGTTCGTTACAAAACTGCTTGATATTTTCTACAATTTCATTAATCATGTACTCGTAGTCATACTTGAATGCCAGGTTGTTACGGATTGGGAAGCCGCCACCTAAATTAAGCGCTCGCAAGGAATGAAATTCCTTTTTGAGCGTTACATAGAGTCCTAGAGCTTTCTGAAATTCTCCCCAGTAATAAAGATTGTCCTTGATACCAGAGTCCACAAAAAAATGGAGCATCATCAACTCTACGCGTTCTTCCTTAACGATTTCTTCGTGACAAAAGTCTAACACTTCGCTTTGTCGTATACCCAGTCTAGAAGTATAGTAAGAAGATTGTGGGTCTTCATCAATGGCCATTCGGAGCCCAATTTTTAATCTCTTTCCTAATCCGTCAAGATGTGGTTTAAGTCGTTCTAACTCTGATTTTGAGTCTAATACCAAGACGGAATTGTAAAAACCTGCTTGGTTTAGCTCAATTATTTTCTGTAAATATTCATCCGTTTTATAGCCATTGTGAATGATGATTTTGTTCTTCTTAAGCACGCCATCAGCTAACAATTTCCAAATCAAATCCACATCAAAGGCAGAGGAGGTTTCTAAATGAACATCTTCTTTTAAAGCCGCCTTGACAACATGGGAGAAATGACAGCATTTTGTACAATAACAATAGTAATATTTGCCCTTATACCTGTTTTTACGCAAGGCTCGGTTAAACAAATTTCTAGCCCTCTTTACCTGTTCCCCAATGCGAGGAAGGTAAACGAGCTTAAAAGGTGTACCGTATTTCTCTATTAAGTATTTCAACGATATGCCGTGAAAAGTTAAATATCCATCTCGTAAATCAAATCCTTCTTGGGGAAAGTAATAGGTTTGATCAATTAAATCAAAATATGTATTTTTCATTAACGCAAATATGTTTTTTCTGTTGAAAACAAAACATGTAAATATAACGATTCCTCCATGCCAAGCACCTCAAAAAGCAAGGCAAAGTAAACTTAAAAAGTTTAATAATCCAACAGTACAGGCAGATTTATTCAGCTTAAATTGATTTTTTTTGCAACAAGTTATTACTCAAGGCTTTTTTTTTCGGTAAAATACGTAACTTTGTGACTATTAAGGAATGAATGGCTCGCTTATTTCCTTAGGATCTCACGAGTGAAATTCTGCGCAAAAATGGCAGGATATTAAAACCGTTTTTTGATTTCGCTCAATTTTAGTGCTTCATGTAGAGGGTAGATGGTAGTGGCTTCGCCACGTTAGGCTAAGCGAAATTCATTTGGCACTTTGGACGCCTAAATCAAGGTGCAAGGGTACTATGTAAAAGAATAAGAAGGGGTATATCATCTCCATGTTTATCGCCCTGAATCTTCATAGATAAAAGTATCTTGAGCAATTCTTTTACATTTTGAATTAGACAACATAAATAGAAGTATCCCTTGTACCTTGACTTAGGCCGTTCATAGGCTATTCGTCTTATTTTTGCCTTAAGCCTCCCAGATTGTAAACACAACGCCGAAAGCTTGTTTTTTAGTTTCTGATTTAAGGGGTAAGACCAGCAATTCTCGGTTTGCCAAAAGCAATAAGAAGCTGTCGGGGGGCGCAAGAGAAAGCGGTAGCCTTCGAGGCTCTATAGCAAAGGGGGCAACCCCTTGGTTCGTAAAATAAGCCACCAAGTTTTGCTCAAAATAGGCAAGAGAACACTCCTTTTTTACTAAAAACATGTTTTTTATTTCAAACCGAGAATCGCTGGGGTAAGACGGTAATGTCTAACTTTTTTTAACGACGTCTGATTTAAAGGGCTGAAAATCAAAAAAAATAAATTGTTGTCAAGGATACTAAATAATTAACTCATTTGGTGCGATTACAGCTTTAGACATCGTTTATTTTTTTTGGGCTCACGCCACTGGTCTACTCTTAACTCTTAACTACTAACTGCGGCTTTGCCGCCATGTATAACATGGATCAACTGGAACTCGCGCGCTTATTTTACCAAAGAATACATAAGATTCACCACTTTGATATTGAAGAAAAAGAGCGGATGAGCATGTTGTATCAATTCCTCAATCGTATCTTTTTTGAATATACTAAAGATGAGAATCTGCAATTCACCACAGCTTATGCTAGAATTGCTTACGCTTGTCATAAATTTAAGTTCGACTCCGATCTTCAATGGCGCATCCAGTACTTTAGGAAACTAGCTCAGCGATCTTTTTATAAAGATGGTAGTTTTACCCATGAAGAATATGCTGCTGGTCTTCGTGTTACAGCGCTTACCATTCAAACCTTTATCCCTTCCGAAATTCCGTCAACAGTTCAAGTGTTATTTCCTCAAGGAGAAGTTTATATCCGTACGCCACTACAAATCGTTGAACATAAACCCTATGCAAGGGTTTTTATCCTAGGCCATGATAGGGCACAGTCTGTCTTGGTTGGGCGCGATGAAGCCCTAGAAACGGAGGAGCCCATTCGTATAAAATATAATCAAACAGGCATTAATGATTTATTCCATTCCACTGTAGCTCATATTAATGAATTGTGGAACAACAATATCACAGTCAATCTGTTAGATGTTTCAATTGGGAAAGACGGAACTTATTTTCCTAGTACCATTATTCTAGAGCCCGACTATCTTTTGGATGTTACTTCGGTATCTGAATGCTTCCAAAGTTTTGGTACAGAATCCTTATTGTATTTGTTGAAGAAGTTTTTGCCTGTTGAGAATAGTGTTCCTTTGATGTTGGGGAATATTGCTAACTTCTTTCTAGACGAATTGCTACAAAATCCTAAGGCTGAATTTGAGGATGTTTTTCCTAAGACGTTTCAACTCAATCCTGTAGGGTTCTCCATATTTCCTGATTTGGAGGTTCGAGAAATCATGCACAAGGCAAAAGCTCATTTTCGCCATTTGAAGCGAGTTGTTGCAGAAGAACTTGATGAACAAGGGATTGAAGCCAAGGGGTGTTATTTAGAACCGAGTTTTTATTCGGAGAAATATGGATTACAAGGACGTCTTGACGTACTGTATAACCCTAAAGAGAAGGATGAGTTTGCTATTATAGAGTTGAAAAGTGGCAGCCCTTTTGGCGCTAATAAATTTGGTCTTAGTCGTAATCATTATACTCAAACTTTACTCTACGATTTGTTGGTAAAATCAGTTTACGATAATAATTTAGAAACAGCAAAATACATACTCTATTCTAAATTAGCGGAACAAAATCTCAAGTATGCCCCCTCGCTGCCCATTCAGCAGCAAGAAGCACTTGCCACTCGAAATGAGCTAGTTGCGATAGAGCAAATGTTGCTTCGGCTGAATCACGAAGATTTGACGAAGTCTTGTGTGCTTGATCTTATAAATCCTAAGCAATTAAACCGTGCGAGTGGTTTTGTGAAACGCGATATTTTCCGTTTTTCTGAAATCATGCGGAAGCTGCCCTTGCTAGAACGCAAATATTTTCTTTCTTTCGTCAGCTTTATCGCGCTAGAACATCGCTTGGCCAAAACAGGGGTAGACGGTATCGACCGAATGAATGGGCTCGCAGCGCTTTGGCTTAATCATTTGAAAGACAAGCAAGCAAGCTTCGATATCATTAGTCATTTGGTGGTTGTTGAAAACCATACGCAAGAAGATGACCCGATTCTAGAGTTTTCTAAAACACCGGATACCAATTCTTTAGCTAATTTTAGACAAGGAGATATTGCCGTACTATATCCATCGAATTCTGCTGAAGAAACGGTATTAACCAACCAGATATTCAAGTGCAGCATTATTTATATAGACAACTATTTTGTCAAAGTCCGCCTACGTTGCAAGCAGTTTAACGACTTGCTTTTTCGAGAAGATACCTTCTGGAATATTGAACATGACTTGATAGATAGTAGCTTTAACTCCTTGTATCGCAACCTGTTCGGTTTTTTACAGTTTCCTTCAGCAAAAAAAGATTTATTGCTTGCAAAGCGTGCGCCCCAAGTAGCACCTATAAAAGATTTTGCCCTTAGCCAAGCACTAAGCGAAGAACAGCGAAGCATCATCAAAAAAGCCTTAGTTTCAGAAGATTACTTTCTACTTGTCGGGCCTCCAGGCACAGGGAAAACAAAGTTTATGCTGCGTCACCTTGTACAATACTTGCTTAGAGAAACAGAGGAAAGTTTCATGCTATTGGCCTACACGAATCGTGCAGTAGATGAAATTTGCGAAGCAATTGATGATTTTGCTAGAGATGCCTATATTCGTATCGGTTCTCGCTATGCCACAGGGGAACATTTTCGCGAACGCTTGTTTTCTAATGTAACTAGTGAGGCGAAAACAAGGGTTGATTTAAAGGATATTATCCAAGGCCATCGAATTTATGTTTCCACCGTTTCTTCGATTTCTGGTCGTCAAGACTTGCTCAAAATCAAGAAATTCGATAGAGTTATCATCGATGAAGCTTCCCAGATTCTAGAGCCGATGTTGATGGGCTTACTTCCTCGTTTCAAGCAATTTATTCTGATAGGTGACCACAAGCAACTCCCTGCTGTCGTCATGCAAGATAAAAAAGTATCGTCTGTTTTTGATGAAGACTTGAAAGCCATAGGGTTAACCAATAGAAGAAATTCCCTTTTTGAGCGGCTCTTCATTCAATGTCAGAAAAATAACTGGGATTGGGCTTATGATATGTTGACGCACCAAGGGCGGATGCATCAAGAGATTTCCGAATTTCCTAACCGCTTTTTTTACGATGGAAATCTCAAATGCTTGCCACCTCAATATCAAGAAGATATGTGGCAAGAAGCGCCCTTACTACTAAAAATACCACAAGGTGCTAGTCCTTTAGAGCGGCGATTAGCAACGAATCGTATGG
>JAHDHB010000257.1:7526-9095 GCA_020631545.1 Saprospiraceae bacterium
AACCAATGTTCATGAAGCGCAGATGATTGGGGAGCTAGTGGATAGCTATGCAAAGCTGTATCAAGCAAATGGCTTGAAGTTTTCGGCATCTACGCTTGGAGTTATCACGCCTTATCGCGCACAAATTGCTCAAATTCGAAGTGTCTTGGAGGAGTATGACAAGGATTACGACAAAATATCTGTCGATACCGTAGAACGCTATCAAGGAGGTGCTAGGGAAATTATTCTGATTTCCTTATGTTTAAATGTTCATTATCAGTTAGATGGTTTAGTTTCTTTGTCGGATGATGGTAAAGTAGATCGGAAGTTGAATGTGGCTTTAACCCGTGCTAGAAAACACCTCGTCATCATTGGTAATCAGCAGATACTACAAATGCATCCGATTTATCGAAATTTGGTTCAATTTATTACGAATAGGGTAGTGGTTGGTGCGTAGGGAATTGCGTATGGCGGCGTAAAACCCATACGAAATTCATATCCGCAAATAAAAATCCTCGCCCATTCCAAACATGCGATCAATATTGACCTTAGTTCCCTTTTGATCCTTTAAAAAACCTTCAAAATAGCCGTATGGCCCTTGGTATTTACTTCTAAATAGCAATAGATTAACATCAACAGCGGTATGAACAACAGGCTCAAACGCTAAATCTACATAGCCAAATTCATCCTTGATGAACCATGTGCCTTTATAGCCTTCTGGCCGAGAAACGGTAATCGGAGGCAATGGATGCAATTCGCCGTCTAACCACAAGCAATTTTCATTGTATTTGATAGGTTCTAAAGCTTGATTATGAGTGAGGTTAAACCCTATTCGTTTTCCTTCTTTCGTAAAGCCCATGCCTGTCACCCAATCATAACGTGTAGGAAATGGATAATAGCCTTTATGATCATCGATAATGAGTTGACCTTCTTCTTTAGATAAAATGATTTTTTGCTCTCCAATCTCTACTTGGCCTACAGCAGGCATCAAGCATTTGTGTGAATACATCGCTCTTTTCTCCGAAAAAGGAAGACAAACTACCATCGGTCGAAAAGCCTCAACATCATGTTGACCAGTTATTTGGGCTTTGACATCAGGCAGTTTTTGAAAGTTCTTTATCTCAATGTCCATGCTTAATTTGTGACGTTCAACATCGTGAGTAACAAGGATGGAAAAATTCTTGCTAGAATAGGATGCTTCTCCGCCAAAAAGAGTATTGGGGACTTGAAGTTTCCAGGCTGGAACCTTCTTTTCATAGCGTATTTTTTTGTTATTTCTTATGTCAAATACGATGAATTGAACTAGTGCTAGTTTCTTCGCATTATAAATAGCGATCATGAAGAAGTAATCCTTGCTTCTGATCTGAAACGCTTGCCATTCCCGCAGTTGAAGCTTTTTTACCAACTCTAAGTCAATTTTATACGGAGAATTCGCATGTAAAAAATTGACTTCTTTGAAAGGTGCTTGATAACAACCTAGAGAAAACTGTCCATTTTCGACAACTTTTTCGGGCGTTGATCTAATAATTGTTCTTAAACCATCCATAACATATCTCGTGTAAAAAGTTTAAAAATGTTAATCTTCTCTTA
>JAHDHB010000258.1:0-3713 GCA_020631545.1 Saprospiraceae bacterium
TTTCTACATGTTTAGTTTCCGATTAATTTTCGAGCGATTTCAGGTTCGGATACAGCACCGAAAAACCGCCTTATTCCCTTAATTTCGCCAAATGGTCAGGACGCCCATTCAACTAGTCTGAATTTTATGATGTTCCGAATTTTCCCGCTATCAGACAGCGCTGGAAAGGGAACAAAGGCTTGCTAATTCCTAGAATTAGGCAGCCATGGCATATCTGTTGTTGCCAATTGAAATGGTTGAATGACATGGTTAACGAATTGTACATTCATGACTCGACATGCTTACCAATCTGCTACATCTGCTGTCGATACCGGTCAGCCCCAGATTGATGAAAACGAAAACGAAGCAGTTAAGATTCATCACTTTCGCATCGTCCCACAAAGGTAAAACTTTAATTGAATCAAAAAAGTTCATTTGGAGAGAATTTTATTTTTTTATTCCATCTAATGAGTAGAAGGTACAGCGTATGCTTATTTCAGATAGAACAAGTTAGTTTTTCCTAGAAAAATAAAAAAGTACTTTTACAAAGTTTTGTTCTTTAGCTAGTAAAAGATTGTCTTTGTCTTAGAATATGCTATTTTTGCGTTACTTAAGATAGTAGACTGCGTATAACAAACTCATCAATATGAAAATTGGAATCATTCGAGAAGGAAAAGTACCTCCAGATTCTCGTGTCCCGCTTACCCCTCAGCAATGTGCATATATTATGGATAAGTATCCTGTACAAATTAAAGTACAGAGTTCAACAGGTCGATGCTATTCTGATCAAGAATACTTAGAGGAAGGGGTTATCGTTACAGATGATGTAGCTGATTGTCCTATTTTGATGGGGGTAAAAGAAGTACCTATTAAGCAGTTAATCTCTAATAAAACCTACTTGTTTTTCTCACATACGATCAAAAAACAAGAATATAATCGAGGTCTGCTAAAGGCTATCCTTAACAAGGAAATCCAACTCATCGATTATGAAACGCTGACGAATGACAAAGGACAGCGGTTAATTGCCTTCGGAAAATTTGCAGGAATGGTTGGGGCACATAATGGCGTCATGACCTATGGCCTTCGAACAGGCTTATTCGATCTAAAACGGATGAAGGATTGCAGGGATTATGAAGAAGCAAAATCTGTTTACAAAAAAATCCAACTCCCCATCTTTAAAACCGTTGTCTCGGGTAACGGTCGAGTCGCTTCTGGTGCTATTGAAGTCTTAGAGGATATGGGTATTAAGCGGGTAACTCCTAGCAAATTTTTAAATAATGAGTTTAAGGAACCAGTTTATACCCAACTATTTGGGAAGGACTATCTTGCTCATAATGAAACAGGTCGATATAATCAACGTGATTTTTACAAAAATCCTAAAGACTATCATTCTAAATTCGCACCATTTACAAAAGCTGCTGATTTAATGATTAACGGGATTTATTGGGATAATCAAGCTCCAGTATTTTTCACAAAAGAAGAGATGCGAGCTAAGGATTTTTCTATACAGGTGATAGCTGACGTGACTTGTGATATTGCTCCTGTTTCTTCTATTCCTTCTACCTTATTTGCTACGACGATCAAGGAACCTATTTTTGGATATGATGTGGTTACGGGTAAGGCTACGGATCCTTTTCAGCCAAACACAGTGGATATGATGACCATTGATAATTTACCTAATGAATTGCCCCGAGATGCATCTCAAGCATTTGGAGAACAATTCATTGAGAGTGTTTTAACGGAATTACTTGAAAAAGAAGATAGTAAGGTTATACACCGAGCCACCATTGCTAAGAATGGAGCAATCGGTTCAAAATTCAACTATCTAGAAAAATGGGTGAATAGTTAGGAGTTCACTCCTAGAAAGAACTTCTTCAAAATACGATGTAAGATTCATGAAACACCATGCTCATTACTTTTTTGTGAACAACAACTTACGTAGTGACATTTTCAAAAATCTTACATCGTACATTATCATTATGGTGTTTTTTCACCACTAGCTTTCAACCTTTGTTTTTGCTGTTTTGTGCTCTGCAACAATGGCCTCTAGCTTCTCTACCAAATCGGTAGACCCAAGGAAGACGGGGACTCGTTGATGCAATTCTGTAGCTTCTAGATCTAAGATTCTATTCGTTCCGTCTGAAGCTTTTCCACCCGCTTGTTCGATAAGGAATGCCATGGGATTGCATTCATAGAGTAAGCGCAATTTCCCTTTAGGGGCTTTCTGGGTTGCAGGATAAAAGAAAATTCCTCCCTTAATAAGGGTACGATGGACGTCTGCGACCATAGAACCGATGTATCGAAAAGTAAAAGCACTTGTCATACAATAATCAACAAAAGCCTTAACATCATCTCCAAATTGACGGTAATTGCCTAAGTTTACGGAGAAGGTTTTTCCTACTTCATTGATCCTAATATTCGGATGAGATAAACAAAATTCACCAATCGAGGGGTCAAGCGTAAAACCATTTACCCCCTTCTGCCCCGTAGTGTAAACCAACATAGTAGACGATCCATAAACAACATACCCCGCTGCGACTTGTTCGGCACCGCTTTGCAAAAAATCTTCAAGGGAACAGGAACCTCCTCTGGTTTTTCTACGATAAATCGCAAAAATGGTACCTATAGAAACATTAACATCAATATTACTAGATCCGTCTAAAGGATCAAAAAGGACGATATACTTAGCGTTTTTGGAAATTTTTGTATCGATGGGAACATAAGTCGTGTTTTCCTCAGAAGCTATTCCGCAACATTCCCCACTATTTTTCAAGCAGGAAATCAGCATATTATCTGCCATTACATCCAACTTTTGTACAGACTCTCCTGAGGCATTTTCCTCTCCTGCCTGCCCAATAATATCCACTAAACCAGCTTTATTGACCTCTCTACTTATGATTTTGGAAGCAAGGCCAATATCCCTAAGCAATCCTGATAATTCTCCTGTAGCATAAGGCAAACTCTTTTGAGTTTGGATAATGAATTCATTTAAAGTTACAATCTTGTTCATAGCAGAAATTTGAGCACAAAGATAATTCTTTCGATGGAAAATGGCGAATTAGAGAAAAAAAGAAGGAAACGTTCATCACTGACACATATAAACAAACATTAACAAATCTACCTAACAATCCATCTTACTACCTGTTAATGAACAAAAAAAACAATCATTTTCAAAGACTACCCCCTAAAAAAGTAGGCGAATAACTTTTTGAACTTGTAACTCCAATTCGCTAAGAAACTTCAAAAATTATTTCTTAAAATAATGCACTAAAAAACAACACACATAAAAATTAACAAAACACTCATCATCCATCCTCAAAAATATAGTTAACCTTTCTGAAAACTATGATTAAGTTGTTATCTTGTTAAGAAATCTTCCGTTATTCAACTAAACACAAATCTCTTGACACGTTATGCAAGCATCAATTAAATTATTTCTATTATTATTCTCCCTGTTTCTAAGTAGTTTCAGTAGTTTTGCTCAAAATGGGATGTACGACATGAGGTTGACTGTTAATGATCTTGACCTCACGAATATGAAAATGCTTGTTGATGTAGAAATACGGGCAGAGGAAAGCACCACTCATTTCAATGTATCAGATATTAATTTCAGAATATCATTTGGAAGAGGCTTGGATAACCCTAGTATTCAAGAAGAACTTACCTTAAGTGGTTCGGTATCTACAACTAGTCCCCCTACAGCTAGTTTTTACAATCCTCATACCCTCACTGGT
>JAHDHB010000258.1:3723-9063 GCA_020631545.1 Saprospiraceae bacterium
CGATACTATAGTTTCTTATAACATCGTACGAGCAGGTGGTGACGGTTATCCACTGGAGGATATCAACTACATTAAAGTCGGAAGACTTAGTTTTGATATTGTGGACATTACTAAATGCATGGAGCTTGAACTACTTTCAAGGGCGACGTTCCCTCCATGTGTTGTCGTCGAAAATTATAATAGCTCATTAATCGTTGTGGCAGAAGGCTCTTATGGTGGCTATTCACAGTGCAACATCCAACAAGCAAATGCTGCTCCTGTGGCAACTCCAGACATGGCTACAACTCCCGAAGGGCAACCTGTTTCGATTTGTGTTTTAGATAATGATTCCGATTCAGATGGACAATTGGATTCAATGAGTCTCACTATTGTAAATAATCCTCCTGCTAGCCAAGGAACTATTAGTGTAAATGCGACTAGTGGGTGTCTAGATTTCGTACCTGCCGCTGGTTTTACTGGGCAGGTAGATATGATTACTTATAGCATTTGCGATCAAGGGTATTCTATCCCCGCAGCTCTAGGTGATGATAATCCAACTTCCCCATCTGACCCTGTTCCTACAGATGCGGTAGTTCTAGTTCATAACAGCGAATGCACAACTTCAACCTTGGCTATCGAAGTCACAGGGAGTAGAATTTCGTTGACTCCCCATGTCTTCTTATCTGGGCCTTTTGTATCTGGTACAGGGCTAATGAGCCTCAACTTAAAGACAAACAATCGTATTCCGCTTACAGAGCCTTACACCGCTATGGGCTGGCACTCAGGCAGTGAGACAACGACTTCATCTGTTATTCTGAACAATCCAGTTGTTGATTGGGTTCTACTTCAATTAAGAGATCAAGCTTCGCCCTCTACAATTATTGAAACCAAAGCAGGTCTTCTTCTAGAGAATGGTAATGTTGTTGATGTGGATGGAACCAGTGCCCTCACCTTCCTTTCTCCTGCCGGTAATTATTATGTAGCGGTTCGTCATCGAAATCACCTAGGAATCATGACCAATGATCCTATAGCTTTTATGACGTCAGGAAGTACATCACTTGACTTTGGTTCAATTGCTTTATACGGCGCTGTAAATGGATATACAATTGTAGGGAGTGGGCAAGGTCTTTGGTCAGGTGATACGAATGGAGATGGAAGTATCAATGCAACCGATAGAAGTAATACATGGAATGAACGGAATCAAACGGGTTACTTAGATTCCGATTGCAATTTAAATGGTTCTACTGAAGCTAGTGATAGAGCCATTACTTGGAATAATAGAAATAAATCGTCATCCCTTCCTTAGATATCCACCTCATACTTCTAATAGAAACAGCTTACTTCGATAATTCAAAGTAAGCTGTTTTTATGTATACTTCCCAATAAATGGAACTTGTACAAAACGTTTGGAGATATTGGATTTACTTCCTAAAAGCATAGTAATAATCCCCAGGATAATCTTCATAAATCCCTTCTAAGACCACTTTGCCTTGTGTTTTTTCAAGCCGTTTTAAAAAGCCTTCAATACTCTGCACAGGCACTTCATTGAGTTTGGTAATCACAAACCCCGGATCCATATTAGTTTGATCAATTTTACTCCCTCTTAGGATACTCACAACAAGCACGCCTCCACTACGTTTTAATTTTCTTTTTTCATTGTCATACAGATCTCGTAATTCAAACCCTAAATTAGCCAGCAATTTAGAATCTTTCTTATGCAGTAAGCTCTTAGCGTTATTTTGATTGCGTAGAACCACACTACCGCTAAATTCTCTTCCTCCTCTTATGTATTTTACATCAATGGGATTGCCTGGCCGATAGAGTGCTACCTGCTCCTGCAATTCTGGCGTACTTCGTACCTTATTTCCATTGATATGTGTAATGACATCTCCTGCTTGCAAACCAGCTTCATCTGCGGCACTTTCAGGATTAACTACAGTAATGTAAACACCTTCTCGAGTATCCAAATTTAAGTCTTGGGCAATTTCATCCGTTACGTCTCTAATATTTACACCTAAAAAACCTCGCTGAACGATACCAAATTCTTTCAAATCAGCAATTACTTTTTGTACAAGGTTAGAAGGTACTGCAAACGAATAGCCCTCATATCTTCCTGAACGAGTGATGATAGCGGTATTAATCCCAACAAGGTCGCCCCTAGTATTTACCAGCGCACCACCACTATTTCCAGGATTAACGGCAGCATCCGTTTGGATAAAAGATTCAATCGAATAATCTCCATCTAGAATATCAATATTTCTTCCTTTTGCACTTACAATCCCTGCGGTTACAGTAGAGGTAAGGTTAAATGGATTTCCTACAGCTAAAACCCACTCTCCTATTTTTGAAGAGTCCGAGTCTGCCAAAGTTAAAAAGGGTAATCCTTCTTCCTCTGTATCTAGCTTAAGTAAAGCTAAATCGGTGGAGGGATCTGTTCCTACTACATTCGCATCATAAGAACGCTTATCCTGTAAGGTAACCTTTAACCTATCTCCATCTTCAATTACGTGATTATTCGTTACAACGTAACCATCAGAAGAAATGATAACTCCAGAACCAGAGGAGGCTTCAGCTTCTCGACGCCCCCATAGGTCATCGAACATCGAACGACCTCCAAAATTGGAATAAATAGAACTGATATGAACTACAGCAGGAGCCGATTTTTCAGCGGCTCTTGTAAAACTAGTTGGTGCTGATGAAGTATAAGACGATTGCCTTGTAATCGGAGTTGAATTACTCGTATATTTAGCATGCGCTACATCATTTACATTGATAGCCTTGGGTGTAGTATCTTTCTCTAAAAAGGTTGTATAAAACAAGATGGTCAAAAAAGAACTTATTATAGAGACCAAAATAATTAACACAGAATTCTTCATAGGATATATATTTCGAATATTGATTTTGGGGTAAAAAATATCAATTTCGTTCTTTCTCTAGAACATCGTTTCTTCCTCTCTTTTGCAAAACAAAATTACTCCTTTGTTTCTAGGATCAGAATAAATCGTCGATCAATCATGAATATACACCAAAAAACGTTCCTTCTTAAATTAAATGGACGTTATTTCGTGACTTTGTATAAAATATTATGCGACAGCAAGAGACAAGACCCAATATGGGTAGCTTGCGCCTGTTCCGAAAAAATGCTATACGAGGATCGTGTACGATACCGTGTGTATGATTATTTATTAAGTACACAGGAAGCAACATATTTCTCCTCTTAGCTTACCAATACTTTGCTAACAGTCTGTAGAAATTTCGCAAAAGGGAACGATTTTAGTAAATAATCTCCCACATTAGTTTCTTAATCTAATAAGTCATATCACAACAGAATTAAAAGCAACCATTTTGGGCGAAAATAGTCCGTCCCAGCAAATCCCAAAAACCTACTTTACAAAACTTTACAAAACAAACTACCATTTACACTTAGACAGCACGTTCATCATAAGCAGTTATAAAAACACTGAGCTTTCGCATCACTAAGGGAAGATAATGAGCACAAACAGGTATAAATACCTGTTTTTATTTTTCCTTGTAATTACCCTTTTATACTAACTACGGAACTCATATCTTTATAATAACACTTGAATAACACAACACCAACCTGAACTATCGTGAAATCTAAATTATGCCAAAATTCTGACCATTCGTTATGGAATTCGCCTCATGAATTACATACATTAATAGCACTCATTTTAGATTCATTATCTGATTTGTTGACTAATTCTGATATCTGGGATAAACAAGAAATACTACAACAATTATCGATGATGCAACACAATGGAGAAGAATTACAGAATCTGTTGGCCAATCTAGTATCTGCCTCTAAGGTAGAGACTCAAATTAATACCTCGTTGATACTTCTAGAAAATAAAAAAACAACCATTATCGAACATCAACCTAGCCCAATACTTTTAATGCCGTCTGATAAAAAATGGGTAGAAAACGCTAAAAGAATAGTAAGGGATTCACTACCAGATTCTTTAATAAGCATCAAGGAATTAGCTGCACTCAACAATTTAAGTGTGAGACAGTTTAATCGAAAACTAAAAAAACTTACCCACTTTTCGGCGGGTCGGTTTATTCGAGTTGTACAGCTAGAGGTAGCGAGGAAAATATTGGAAGAAGGCTTAGCCTTAAGTGTTGCTGAGGTGGCGTATCGGTCTGGCTTTGAATATCCTTCTACTTTTTCTAAATTATTTAAAAAGAAGTATGGTAGACCACCAGTATTTTTTTTGAAGAAGGGTAATGTTAAATAATAAGAGAAAATCAAGAGGCTACTCCAAAAACTTTACATACCTTTTTAAGGACTTTTTCGCTTTTGGAGTAGACTCATTTCTAAAGTCTTAAATAGATGTTTTTTTTCATAAAGTCGTATTCTTTGAAGTAGACTTAACCTATCTACATGCTTACAAAAAATACTCAACTGCATTAAACATAAAATCATGTCAAATAATTATCTTCAAACCACACTACCAAAGAGCCTAATCAGTCATATCAAGGACAAAAGAACCGATGTCATGACCTTCCAAAACAGGTGCATTATAATCGACTGACAACCCGCAAACTTTTGAATTTCTCATATAAATCTGCCTCAAATCGTATTCATTAGTACTAATTGCATTTCTTGTTCCGTTGAAATCCCTTGATTCAGATAACCATCTGTACTTGCAAAGATTTTTATCTTTTAACGTGTTCACTACTAAGCCAGAGCCATATGCCCCAATAGCGAAATCATCATTTATTTCTGCTTTAACCCCTTGAAAAAAGGGAATTATATGACTCGATATTTCAGCTTTTGAAGGATTGTAGTCAACGGCAAAATAGATAGCGGATCCCTTTGGTTGTCCTATTTTTAGTGCCCACGAATGAGCAGACCTACCAGCCTTACTTCCTTGTTGCCAAGTGAAATCTTTGTTTTGGTTTTGGCGATATTGGAATACAACTACAATCCGCACCCCTCCTAACGAAAGAGCTTTTGCTTCAGGCTTTTTTAACTGCTTGTTTTTTAAATGTGAATATTCGTAATTATAATATCGAATTACGGTATGGATATTACTGTTTATTAAACACTGAACATGTTCAGTTGTATGTAAAGGCGTGTCAATAATGTGATATTGCTCGGACATAATATGATTGGGTTTTATTATTAAAAAGATGCTTGATATTCGCTGAACTCAATAATTCTACAGCGTACTTACAATGGGGTGAGACTAGTAAGCTTTAGGTATTCCTATTACCTACCATAGACAATTGATTTAGCAAAATAATCCTAATAACCAGCAAGATGAATTACCTATTACACTGTACTAGTGGTTCAACTCATAAGTTCTTGACAGCCTATGCTTGTTATTTTTCCGTTAT
>JAHDHB010000259.1:0-8837 GCA_020631545.1 Saprospiraceae bacterium
GACAACACTCAGAACTATTTTCAGCCTCTGCACCGTCCTTATCTATGAATTTTACAGGATTATTGCCAACAGCTATATAAGGACTATCAAATTGTTGCTCAGGGTCAATACTCATCCACCTCCCCAATCGCCCATCATAAGAGCGCAACTCAAAAGCATTCCACCCCGTCTCCTCATCCACTTCTGCAAATTGGCCTTGGTAGCCAAAGCGGTAGGTGCCACCATTGGACTTTCGCCCCGGCATCTGCCAGCCAAAGGCATAATAATCACTGTAACTCACTACCTCCAAAGCACCCAAAGCATCCCGCTTGAAAACTACTCGTACATTGCCGAGATGGTCAGACAGTTGGTAATGATAGTCATAACCACCATCACGATAGGCTACTCCTAGGCGGCCAGAGCCATAAATCGGTACTTCCTGCTGTGTAATGCCTGAAGAAGTGCCTTGAGCATCTATTTCATGGCCGTAGATACTGGTTATGCTGCCGCCATTGCGATAGTACCAGCTTTCATTTGTAGATGTAAGGGTATTGCTTGTGTAAATATACTGTTTTTTGCGAACTCTTTGACCGCTAGGGCCATAAAAATACTCGGCAATTAAATTATCGGTCGATTTTCTGTAAACGGCTTTGACTAGGCCGCTGGCATGGTATTCGATTTTTACATCTTCTGCTACATCATTGGTCAGTTGCCCTAGGGCATCGTAGGTGTAATTTCCGCCCAGTTGGCTGGTTAAATCGCCAAAATCTACGGGGCTGGTAGCGGCATCGGTGAGGTGATCGAGTTGGTTGGTGCCTGCTTTGTAGGTGTAGCCTAGCCGATCCATGATGCGGTCGGTAGCAGTGCCATAGGCATTGCGGTCAAGCGTTAAGATATTGCCGTTGTCGTCATAGCTTAGGTTGGAGAGGGAGTAGTCGTCTGAAGCCGTAAAAGCCCTAGTACTGCCCTGTTGGTCAACGGTACCGAATCGCGCTGCTTTTAGTTCATTGCGGTGGTTGTATTGGTAGGCGAAAGCGAAGTGGCCTGCGTTGGTGCCTGCACGACTTTTCCAACGTTGGGTCGTGATTTGGCCTGTGAAGCTGCTGCTGCGCTCACTATCTATCGTAGCAGGTGCTAGCTGTGGGTGAGTGCCTCCTGCGGGCATATAATCACCGCTATAGTATTCTAAATCCATGCTAAACAGGGCATTGCCGACCATGTTTTCCGTCGCCATGTCGGCAGGATTGATGGATTTGAGCATGCCGCCTAGGGTATAGACGTATTGGTTTTCTTGCAAGCCTTCCGCTATCTCTACGGCTTTTAAGGAACCGTCTGGATAATAGGTGTATTGGGCTTGTACTATTGGCGGTGTATTGAGCGTACTAGTCTCAACATTAAGTAGTTGTCCTAAATCATTGTAGGTGTAATGGTGGGTAAACTCATCGTCTTGTCCTTGCTGGTAAGCGACAATGGTAACTTGCCCAAGGCGATCATAGGTGTAATCTATGAATTTTAGGTCAGCAATACCATTGAGTTGTTGTCCCATCCACTCCATACGACCTTGTGGATCATAGCTGTACCAGATGGTTCCTTCGGCATTCCAAGTTTTGGAAACTTTGCCTAGTAAGTAACGTTGGAATCGACCTGTCGGTAAATCTGTTGCGGCCCTATCGTACAAAATGTGTGTTCTTTCGAGACGTCTGGTTTCATCCAACTCTTCTGGTATCTCTAAGATGTAGGCTGTGTTATTTGGAGTAGCTTGATTACTAAAGGTGTATGGTGTAAGTAATCCATCAGCATTGCTCTTATACTCGCCTGATTCTATAGGGCGTGCAGTTCTGTCATAAATCGTGTAGGAAAATTTATTGTCTAAAGCTTGCTGTGCATTTTGAGAGAAAACAGGCGAACCGTCTTTTCGGTATTGCATTTGGGTTAAGCCCACGTCTGGCTCGTATTGCCAGATGAGTTGATTCAAAGAATTGTAGCGGTACAAGGATAATTGGCTGTGCTGCGGTGTAGTAGCTACGGTGTTGATTTCTGCTTTTAGGTGAAGGAAGAGTGAATTTACGTCATTGCCCGCGTGATCTTGGGCTAAGGTAAAGTATTTTGGCCACCAATAGCAAACGCCAGCGCCTAAGCTTCTAAGTTCATAAAAAACTGAAACTTGCTCAAAATCAATGTTTTTTACTTTTAATTCTACCAAGTGATTTTCTGCTCCATTTAAAGCGCCGATGTACAGGCCTTTATAGAGGTAATCGTCATAGGCCCATTTGATGGTTCCATCAGGCAGGATGCTTTTACTAGCGACTAATGTTTGAGAACCTACAGGAGTTGTACCATTGTTCAAAAAAACGTCAAAATCAACGACATAGCGTTCGATAAACCATTCTTCAGGTTGAGGACCAGGATTTGTACAAGTAGGTTCAGGCTCAGGACCAAATCTAGAACTAGAATTTTGAAACAGCAAATTGTCTAAAGTATTATTACCTCTAAAGGAAGAAGGGTTAGTGGCTCTTTGTTTACTGTAAGCAGCTATTAGATGAGGTTCTGTAACGATTTCTTCTATAGGAAGTAGAGCAATAAGCTCAGGTCGCTCTACAAGATTTGAAATGCGTCGTTCATAATCAAGCTCAGGGTAGAGATTATCGGATAAATAGTTGGGCTTTGCTTTTTGATTGTTTCCATTGCCGTTATCGTTTCTATTCCTACGGCTATTTCCGTTTCCATTGCCAGTCAGGTTATAAGTTGCATTATCATTTAAAGCAAAAATAAGATTGACAAACTTAATATCATTTGAATTGGTGGCAGGAATCGTAACCTGCATAGCGTTGGAATAATAAGGCGTAGCAGGATTAAACGAACCTAAATTTTCGTCATCATTAGCCGAAGTTAATTGCAAACCTGGGACGAAGTCTTTATCTATACCATTAGGCGGCACGGTGGCAATCAATCGATTGGCATCATCGTAAACATTGAAGGTGAAATTGTGGTAATTTAATTGATGTAATAACGAAAAATCATAACCCGACTTGTTCACAACACGGTAAAAACCAGCACTAGGAAGGTTTATTTTGGTGTTATTTGCGTTTGTAATGATTAATTCATCAGTGCTTAAGTCAAAGACATCATAAAAAGGAGAACCATCTGGAGTATCTTGATAGATACCACTAAAGGAAACCCCATTATCACAACCTTCTGGCACATGAATATCGGCAAATTCTCCTACGGGTAATGTAGTAGCAACGTATTGTACTTGCACATGGGCTCCATCTACTTGTCCACTCAAACAACGGGCAACTTCATTCCCTTCCAAATCTGTGAAGGATACAGCTTCCTTACCATCAGCATCTACTACAATGGTTTTGACCACTTTATAAAAGGGACGTGCATCACAACCAATCAAGGCATAATCTCCATTATTTGTTCCACCTTCCCAAACGAGACATTTATCATCTTTATAACCAAGGAGATAATGTAACTCTCCCGCTGCGGGCATACTATAAGATTGGGTTTCATGTCCACTTCCCATACGATGTTGGTTTCCAGCACCAGCTACACGCCTAGGAGCACCAGTGAGGGTACTATATTCTGTACGCGAATAAGGGAAATCCGTAGTGGCTTGTTCAGGTTGCTCTGTATTTTGACTACTGTACCAAGCGCCGAGTGTATTGGCTTGTTCTCCTACAGGCGCAGGGTTGTCCTTTGTGGTAGGCGTATCAAAATGGGTCGTGCCATAAGCGGTATTATCCTCTGCTAGTACAAAATCCGTTTTATACTGCAAAAAAGCACTTCCCGTAGGAGCAGCTAAAGTTTGTAAGGCAGGACGACCTTGTTGATCAAAAAGAGTTTCCGTTGCCCAAGCTTTATTAAATAAATAATCCTTGGTCTGCGTCTGAATCGTTCGGCCTAAATCATCTGCATAAGCTTTTGATTCCGTGATATAGTCAAAACTTTGCGTACCATAGCCATTTAAAGTACGTGTTTTCACCCAATTGAGGTCTTCATCTATGCCAATAGGCTCTAAATTGTCTTCTAATTCCCCAAAGGAAGTAGACACATCAGGCAAAGTTCCTCCGAAGTGTAAGGCATGTACATATAGCCGTTTATTAGCATCTACTTTAGACCATGCGATTTCATTTCCATCTTTAACCCAAATTATTTTTGAACCTTCTCGCTTTAGCACAAAAGTATGTGACACTCCATTCAAACTACTTGGCGTAGTTTTTAATAAACGATCTTCTAGGACATATAAATTTCTAAGACTAACGGCAAAAGCATACTGTAAACCATTTATACCCAAAAAATCTTTGGTTTCGGAAAAAAATACAGCATAAATAGCAGTTGAATCTGTTCCTGTAGTAAAAGTAAGCTCTCCGTCTGTAGCTCTTTTTAGAGTATTATCCGCTAATAATTCACCATTTACAGGAGCTGGCCAAGTAATAATGCCTTGTGCTTGAACTTGGTAGGATAAGAGAAAATAAATAAAGAATAGGATAAAGTTATTGGCTTTTAGCCATTGGTTTTTTGTCTTATCAAAAAGGTTCGACTCTAGACGAATTAGGCTGGACTCTAGACGTCTTATGTTTAATATCGTTTTCATTGAAGTTGATTTTTTTGTTTTTTAATATGTCCCAAAGACTGAAATCCAGCGTATTTTTTAGACACCGTAGGATATGGCTTTTGAACAGCTTTGAGTTGACGATTACACCTATTTTGGGTGGGCAAAGTGAACTGTCTGACTGCCGCTTTCCACAAAACTAACCCCACAGCATTTTGGTTGCTTGGTTTTCTGATATCGTGAGGCATTTCACGATAAATAAAAACAGGGATTCAGAGGGCAACTACAAGGGATTTCCCCTACGGATTTCAGGGTTAGCATAGTAGTGACACACTCACACGCCCTCACCAAAAAATCTTAGCCGCTGGACTTTCTCACTTTTTTACATCCAATTCTCGTCAAAACGGTCAGCTACTAACTAATGGCGTAGCCGTCTTGTTGATCTATTTCAAAGAGACCGCGCCAAATGTGAAGTAAGCCTTTGTGTCAAAATTTCTACCTTTTTTGTGAGAAAATTAGAGTAAGTAGGAAATCGCGAAGAGAGCAATTCGTAATTTAGTTAAATCAATTTTGATTGTTCACAACTACTGCCTGAGAGGTACTCCCATCTAGGTACTCCAATACCACAGAAGCATGGCAAGCTGCTATTCCGACATGCTTTCCTAAAGCTAAGTAAATGGTGTTTTCCTCCCGTTTATACTGCATTCCTTCTGGTAAGCCCTCTGTTTCATCGAACAAAAATGTATGGGCTAAATAATCCTCAGCACCTTCTGTACTTCCAAGTTTTAGTTGTAGTGCAGCTAAATCGGTAGTGGTGCTTAAATGGACTATGACGCTAGGAATCATAGTTTGGGTACTTATATCTAGGACCTCTGTTCCTAGCAAAATACTTTCTGAAAAAAGAGCGGGGTTGTTCTCATCTCGCTCTACTTCTATGAATAGTTGTAAGCTTTCCACGGGGGATTGTGCTTGTAGGTTTTGTATAGTCAATACAAGTAAAATGGTGATAATGAATGATATTATTTTCATGGTTTTTGTTTTATGCCCTGTGACTTCTTCAAGAAAATGAGAGGGCTGAATATTTAATTAAAAACAGAGGTTCAAACATGACAGGTTTCAAATACCTGTCATGTTTCACACACACGCTCCAACTCACACACAATATCAGTCTCTACCATAATTATAATCATGCTCCGAAATCGCTTGTTCCCCTCTTACTGTTTCTCGATAAGTTCGCTTCAAACGCCCAGTACCCTCTTCATATTCATAGCGCGTGTAAAAGTTCTCTACATCCAAAATGTAAGTTAACTGATCTGTATGTTGGTCATATACATAAGAAGTCATTTGGCCATCTAGCGGGTGAAAGCGGAAATCGTCGAAATAAGCCGTTCCTGATAAAGGATTTGTACACCAAATTTTCAATTTTTTATTATACACTGTAGGGTCTTCAGGTAGGTCGATATTTAAAGTGACTAGATGCCAATTTCCAGCTTTATATAGTGCGTTGAACTTTGCTGAACCACGGTAAGAAGTATTTTCTATTTCGTAGTTTAAATAGCCCACATTATCTCCTCTTGTCCATACTTTTGCAATATAACTTCTACCAGGTTCTACTTCTCGATTAACAATAGCTGTATAGATAAAGCCTTCTTGGCCATTAGTTAAGGCCAAGGAGTAATCTCCAGTATGCGCTATATTGGAGACTTGACTAGCCGTTCCTAGAGCTACTTCTCCTCCAAAATAGCCTGTGCTAGCCTCCAAATCTTCTGCTCCTGAATAGGCTATTTCAGTATATTTTGCATTACCACCTACAGCAAGAACTAGGGATTCATCATAGCCCAATTTTGCAGTACCAAAGTTGTAATTTATATCTTGTTCTTCTAAGGGTTTAGAAAAATGATCGTATAAGGTTACTTCACTTACTTTTTGCCATCCTTCATCAATGTTATAATATGTCCAATCAAAATCTACGAAATTTTGCAAAGTGCCTTCTGAATTGACAGGGGATTTCCACACGTAGGATTGATGCTTGCGCCAAATATTGCTGTCGTAATCCCAGACATCTACGTATTGATTCGTAGTGGCATCTAGTTCTCGATACCTCCATGTATCATTCCATGTGGTAACTGAGGCTGACAATTTTCCTAGCTCATTGCCTTCATCATCTATTTTGTAGAGATAGGAGCCTGTATTTTGAGTCAACATGTGCTTATTGTCAGGGTTATTTACCTTTAACCCCATAGCAGGGTACTTGGTGTAAGCTGGTACGGATACGGAACGGAATTTTTCTCCGTAGGAGTTTTCGTTTTCTACTACGGTGGGTTCTCCAGTGTAGAAGTCAAAGGCACGGTTGTAGGAGGTGGAGGTAATGCCGTTAGAGGTAGTAGTGGTAGAGAGTAAGACGGATGGGTATTCTTCTTTGGAAGACACAACACCTTTTATCCTCCTTCCAACACCTAATGGAGCATCATAGGTTGTTCTAATTTGATTAAAAGCCTGGTGTACTACTCCTTGTGAGTCAAAATCATAGTTGTCATTACTTCCGTATTCCAATGTAGTGCTAGATATGATTTGTCCCTCTTGGTTATAAATACTTGAGGCTGTAAGATTGCCTAGGCTAGAGCTCTTATCTCTAATCACAAGATCTCTTCTAGACTGTTCTTCAAAACCATTCTCTGGTGTCCAGTATTCAATATCTGAAAATTTTACATCCACCATTCCTTCCTCAAAAACTTGAAAGGCATACTCTTTTCTTCCAGGAATTTGAATGTCATTATGGATTTCTGTTAAAACAACTTTCTTGTTAAAGACTGATGGTGAAGGAAGTACAGAAGCATTAGCAATGATGGGTAAGCAATCGCTAAGATAGACGTTCTTTTGCTCTGTAGAAAACCCTAAAACATCTGGAATGTCGAGCGTAAAAGGCTGATAAATAAGTGTCCCCCCCTCGTAGGAATAATTGGTCTTGATTGTTTCATTTGCTCCTTTTAAGACTATGGTTCTTACTCTTAATCCGTCTCCAATTAATGGAATATTCTTTTCAATAAAAACAAAACCTTCGGAAAGGCTGTGTATATCATCTGCCCACCCTGATTGGCCTAATTGGCCACCTTCTGTAATATCCCTAATTTCCATTTCTCCTATGCCCACATTTACAATTTCAAATTCAAAGGGACCTACAATTGAGGTAGGAACGTTCCCTACTGATGGATTATAATATACATCTGTATGAAATAATATTTTTTCACCAGCTGTATAACCATTTGCAAGATCTATATCTTCATAAAATTTTACAATAAGCGAAAAATCATCATTATTAGATTTTTCTGTATCCTTTACGTGTAATTTCCTTTTATTTAAAACAGTATTGACATAGTGTTTTGGTTCGTATTTGATATTAACGGTAGCACCTATTGGAGTGGTAACCTCCCTTAAGGACCAAACATCTAGAGATTTTCCTGATATTTCTGTAGGTTGTCGAGAAAAATGATTTCCATTAACCTCCTCATTTCCTGAAAAATCAGATTTATAAAAACCCCAGGGATTATACAATGCGGAATTGAATGGAGGATTCTTGGTTTTTACTAAACCTGAACCATTGATTAGGCCAGCATCTTCAAATTCAACTTCACCTACACGTTTAATATTATAATTTTCACTTAGCACACCACTTTGAGCATAATCTAACACGACGCCATAAAAATATTCACCATTACTTGGAATTTGAAATTTCACGATATCCCCTGGTTCAATTTTATTAAGACTATTTCCTATCCATGTTCTATAATAGTTTTCTGTATTATAGTATGTGGAACTCCATGAAAAAGCTTCTGGATTTTGGTAATCATAATGAAATTGCGTAGAAGGTAGTAACTGAACACCCCCTTCCCCTTTTATAGTAATTGATTTAAGTGTAAGTTTTCCTTGATTGGATGCTACACTATTAGCCGTTTCAGGAGATAATGAATAATCTGTCTCAAGATCAATAACTTTTAAGGCATTATCAGTTAAATACTGAGCCTGATTAGTTGAAATATCATCAATATCTAACACATTTTTTGGCGTATACAATGCATTAGGGTTTTGTGTTGGGGTTAATACCCTCGGTACTATCTCGGTATGCAAGACTTGTTGACCTTCACTATAAAATTTAAGTTCAATAAAATCAAGCTGAGTATGTAATCCCGTATTTTGATCTCCATTTTTGTAAGCATCATAAAGAGCAACTAATTCTGTAAAATGAGCTGAGCCACCTGTATTTAAATCATAAATCTCTTTATCATTAACTGGATCATCCGCA
>JAHDHB010000259.1:8847-9055 GCA_020631545.1 Saprospiraceae bacterium
GGATCATTAATTTAAAAAGAACATTTTCGGAAGTATTACCTACAGTTTTGTCAAGATTAGCATTATTATTCTTCACCAGATAGATTTTATCTAATTTTAAGGGTTTGACAGGCGTTTTAAATCCGTTAGAATAAGCAAGTACAGGACTTTCCAATGCCAAAATTGTATTCTTTAAGTTGAAATCACCATTATAAAGATGTTCAAATGA
>JAHDHB010000260.1:0-4702 GCA_020631545.1 Saprospiraceae bacterium
ACAAAAGACAAAAGACAAAAGACAAAAGACAAAAGACAAAAGACAAAGGACAAAGGACGAAGGACAAAGGACGAAGGACAAAGGACAATCCGTGGTAGTTATCGGGATTAGAACTTAAAATCTTTGCAGGCACTTTGGATCGTTGGCTTTAGCCCACGGTAAAAAAGCAATTTATTGATGAACTCTTGCTCAAGTAGCTAAGTGTATGACAAACAATGCTATTCCAAGCGGATTTCCGAAACAGAACAGCCAGAAGGAACCATCGGAAATACATTATTTTCCTTGCCAACCATGACTTCAAGCAGGTAAGACCCCTCGTGCTTAAGCATCGTCTTGATAGCATCGTCAAGCTCCAAGCGTTTGGATACCTTGCTTGATGCAATACCGTAGCCTTGTGCAATAAGCTGAAAATCAGGGTTGATTAGTTCAGTAGAAGCATAGCGTTTGTCAAAAAACAACTCTTGCCACTGGCGTACCATTCCTAGGAATTCATTGTTGAGAATCAATATTTTAACAGCTGCACCCGTTTGTAAAATCGTTCCTAGTTCTTGGATCGTCATTTGAAAACCACCATCACCGATGACGGCGACGACTTCGCGTTCTGGAGCGCCCATTTTGGCACCGATGGCAGCAGGAAGACAGAAACCCATCGTTCCTAATCCACCAGAAGTAATGGAAGATTTCGTTTGTGTAAATTTTGCATAGCGGCAAGCCACCATCTGATGTTGACCGACATCCGTTACGATAATCGCCTCTCCTTTTGTTCTTTCATTGATGCGCCGTATGACTTCCCCCATGCTCAAAACATCACGAGAAGGATACAATTCTTCCGAGATCACCTTGCGCTCTTCTTCTTTATCACAAGCTCTAAATTTTTGCACCCACTCATCATGCGTATTCCACTTAACTTCATCAACAAGAGCGCTTAAGGCTTCTTTAGCATCAGCCAAAACGGCTACGGTTGTTTTGACATTTTTATCAATCTCAGCTGGATCAATTTCTACATGAATTACCTTCGCTTGCGTAGCATATTGGTCTAAGCGCCCTGTAACGCGATCATCGAAACGCATGCCTACAGCAATTAAGACATCACATTCGTTGGTCAGTTTATTAGGGCCATAATTGCCGTGCATTCCAAGCATTCCGACATTCAATCGATGATCCGTATCCAAGGCCGATAAGCCCATGATCGTCCAAGCAGCAGGTATGCCTGCTTTTTCAATAAACGCCTTGAATTCCGATTCAGCTTCGGCCAAAATCACGCCTTGACCGAATAGAACGAAAGGCTTTTTAGCACTATTGATTAATGCTGCGGCCTCCTTGACCTTTTCCATGTCCAAGGCAGGCTTAGGCACATAGCTTCTTAGGTTTTTGCACGGCTTATAAGCAAAATCAAATTGCTCAATTTGAGCATCCTTCGTAATATCAATCAACACAGGCCCTGGCCGCCCCGAACGAGCGATATAGAAAGCCTTGGCAATAGCTCCAGGGATTTCACTCGCCTTAGTGACTTGAAAATTCCACTTCGTCACCGGCATAGAAATTCCAATCACATCCGTTTCCTGAAAAGCATCAGTTCCTAGTAAATGACTAGGTACTTGCCCTGTAATACAGACCATTGGTGTGGAGTCGATCTGAGCATCCGCAATACCCGTAATCAAATTTGTGGCTCCTGGGCCAGAGGTGGCAAGACAGACACCTACTTTTCCTGTTGCTCTAGCATAGCCTTGAGCAGCATGTGTAGCGCCTTGTTCGTGTCTAGTCAATACATGCTGCAATTTATCTTCTACATCATATAAAGCATCATAGATGGGCATTATCGCTCCACCCGGATAGCCAAAGGCTAAATCGACGCCTTCTGCTAGGAGTGCTTCCACGACGGCTCTTGCGCCTGTCATGGTGGTGGTCCTGTTCATGGTGATTGCTTCCATTTTATTCTGATTTTGTTGTTGTTTTTATTTTCTGCGCTTCGCTTGAAGAGACTTATTGACAAAGGACATAAGACATAAGACAAAGGACAAAGGACATAAGACATAAGACAAAGGACTTTTCAGGATGATTTTTGATGTAGCGACCTTCCAGTTTTGCGAGCTTGGTTTGTGTGCTTGCAAAAAATGGAAGGTCTTATAAAAGCATACTATCCCAGCTAAAACCTTCCATTTTTTGCCTCCCGCTACATCTTCCCTCAAAACTGGATGGTTGTTGCTCCTACTTTTATAGCGAAAATTCGTAGCCCCTTGGCTTTCTCAAATCATGAGACTTTTTACGATGATTTTTTTGTCAAAAAAATATATCCCGATAGCTATCGAAGATTGTCTTTTGTCCTATGTCCTTTGTCAACATGTCTTTTCAAGCGACAGCGTCGAAAACTATTAGCGACTTACAAATCCGTCACACAGCCTAATGAGGCGGAAGAAACGACCTTTGCGTATTTGTACAGCACCCCTCTTTTTACTTTAAGTGGTGGTGCTATCCATTTTTCCCTGCGTTTTGCCAACTCCTCGGCTTCGATCTCTAGTGTGATGGTATTATTTTCGGCATCAATGGTAATGGTATCCCCATTCTCTATCAAGGCAATAGTACCGCCTACTTGGGCTTCTGGAGCGATGTGGCCAACGACGAAACCGTGTGTACCGCCTGAAAAACGGCCATCCGTAATCAAGGCGACTTCTTTTCCTAGTCCAGCACCCATAATAGCGGCAGTAGGTTTCAGCATTTCGGGCATGCCTGGCCCTCCTTTTGGGCCTTCGTAGCGAATGACGACGACATCCCCTTTTTCCACTTTTCCTGCTCGAATACCGTCATTAGTAGCAAATTCGCTGTCAAAAACTTTGGCTTTGCCGTTGAATTTTAAACCTTCTTTGCCGGTTATTTTGGCTACAGCGCCTTCCTCTGCTAGGTTTCCATATAAAATACGGATATGTCCAGTAGGTTTTATCGGATCTTCTACGGGCATTATGACCTTTTGTTCGGTTGGCAAATCAGGAATTTCTTGCAAATTTTCTGCTAGTGTTTTTCCTGTTACCGTCATACAATCACCATGAAGCAAACCTTTACTCAACATATATTTTAGCACAGCGGGAACGCCTCCAATGCGGTGTACATCTTCCATCAAGTACTGGCCGCTAGGCTTGAGGTCAGCCAAGAAAGGTGTTTCATTGCTGATACGCTGGAAATCATCTAGCGTAAATTTGATTTGAGCTGCTTGTGCTATAGCAAGGAAATGAAGCACGGCATTGGTGGAACCTCCTAGGACAATGACCAAGCGAATGGCATTCTCTAGAGATTTTTTAGTGACAATGTCTGATGGCTTAATGTTCTTCGTTATCAAGGTGTTAATTGCTGTTCCGATGCGACTGCATTCGTCTAGCTTTTCTTGACTTTTTGCTGGATTTGAGGAATTGAAAGGAAGTGCTAAACCTAGGGCTTCAATGGCCGAAGCCATGGTATTGGCTGTATACATACCACCACAAGCACCTGCACCCGGACAGGCTTTTTGAACGACATTTCGAAATTCTTGTTCATCAATTGTTCCCGCCATTTTCTCCCCCCATGCTTCAAAAGCGGAAACAATATCTAGCTTTTTTCCTTTATGGTACCCAGAGTTTATCGTACCTCCGTAGACGAGGATAGACGGACGATCCAGACGTAGCATCGACATCACGGCACCAGGCATATTTTTATCACATCCCACAACGGCGACGAGTGCGTCATAGCTCATTCCCCCAACGACCGTTTCCATAGAATCTGCAATGACATCCCTAGAAGGAAGGCTGAAACGCATACCGGGCGTACCCATCGAAATGCCATCACTTACGCCAATCGTATTGAAAATCAGGCCGACAGATTCTTCTGTCATACAACCTTCTTTTATCATTTTAGCAAGGTCATTCAAGTGCATATTACAAGGATTTCCTTCATACCCCGTACTTCCGATGCCTATTAGAGCTTTGCTGAAGTCGGCTTCGGTTAGGCCAATGGCGTGCAACATCGCTTGAGCTGCGGGTTGTGTTGGGTCTTGTGTTACCTGATGGCTGTATCTATTTCGCTTCATGTTAATAAGTTCAATGTTTTGCTAAAAAACACGTTATTCGTAAAAACTGCTGATCTTTCATACTGTTTGGGAAATAAAATGTTTCAATAACTAACTTTTAACTACAAACCTCTTCTCAACGAGCATAAAAAAAGCCCTTCTCGCTATGAGAAGAGCTTTATATCTATATATTATAATAAGCCTACCTCACAGCGAGTAAATCGTGCGAATAATAATGCTTACAATAATAATGTTGACTAATTGATTCATAATTGTGTCACGCTGTTGGTGAACGTCAAATATAGGGGGCTTTGATTTACTAAGCAAGTTTTTGAAGTTTTTTTATTGAAATTTATTGGAAATGACTTAGGTGATGATGGATTTGAATTGAAGTAATAGTTTGATTATGAGGGTGAATTGAAGGGGCGGAAGCTGGCGTAACAAATTTTTTCTCAGCGGAATCTCATCAAAAGTATATAGATTCCGCTGAGAAAAAAATAATGTTCTCAGCGGAATCTCCTTGAAATACATAGATTCCGCTGAGAAAAATGTTGTTTTTTGGTACTAGTTTCTAGGTTTTACAAGGGGTTTGGGAAGAAAGGTGCTATGTGATTTTGCTTGTTGCACTGCAAAATTAGAGTGAGTTGGAGAGTGTGAGTGAGTGTGTTC
>JAHDHB010000260.1:4712-9052 GCA_020631545.1 Saprospiraceae bacterium
CCTCTGTTTGAAATCAGAGTTCAAATTATGGGTATATCGTCATTTTTGAAATTGTGAATTCTCACGATAAGGATCGTTCAAGTAACTAAACAAAAAAAGGAGAATAGAAATTAATTTTCCATTCTCCTTTTTAACACTAAATCAAGTAGATTAGAGTATTAACATAGCGTCACCGTAGCTAAAGAATCGGTAGCCTTCTTTCACGGCTTCCTTGTAGGCGTCCATAACAAGATCATATCCACCAAAAGCACAAGCCATAATAAGTAAGCTTGATTTCGGTAAGTGGAAATTGGTGATCATACAATTGGCAATATGGAAATCATGTGGAGGGAAGATGAATAAATTCGTCCATCCACTAGCCTTTTTAAGCATTGAAGTCGCAGAAATTGCAGATTCAATAGAACGCATAGAGGTGGTTCCTACTGCACAGACTTTTCGGCCTGCGGCTTTAGAACGATTGACGACCTCTACAGCTTGGTCAGGGACATTGAAATATTCAGCGTCCATTTTATGCTTGGAAAGATCTTCTACTTCGATGTTTCGGAAAGTTCCTAGTCCAATGTGTAAGGTGATTTCAGCGAAATCGACTCCTTTTAACTCGCAACGTTTCAACAACTCGCGGCTAAAGTGTAAACCCGCTGTCGGGGCGGCTACTGCACCAACTTCCTTTGCAAAAAGAGTTTGGTATCGCTCTCTATCACTATCTTCAAGCTCACGTTGTGCTGTGATGAACTTTGGCAGTGGCGTATTTCCGAGCTCATTTAACAAATCTGTAAACTCAGAAGTCTCCCCATCAAAGAGGAATCGGATAGTACGTCCCCTAGACGTCGTGTTGTCTACGACTTCAGCAACAAGCACATCATTATCGTTTTCGTCGCTGAAGTATAGTTTATTTCCAACTCGAATCTTACGAGCAGGATCGACCAAAACATCCCAAAGACGCATTTCCTTGCTTAGTTCTCTAAGGAGAAAGACTTCGATTTTGGCACCTGTTTTTTCCTTTCTGCCATAAAGGCGAGCCGGAAAAACCTTAGTGTTGTTCAAGATCAAGGAATCTCCTTCATCAAAGTAATTGATGACGTCTTTAAATATTTTATGTTCAATTTTGCCGGTATCGCGATGTACGACCATTAATCTAGATTCATCACGATTTGGGGCTGGGTATTTTGAAATTAAGTTACCAGGTAATTCAAAATCAAAATGGGAAAGCTTCATCCGCATATTCTACAATATTTTTTTCAATCGGGCACAAATTTAATCATTTTAAGAACAATAAGTAATGAATAGTAGTTCGGTTTTCTTGCATTTTTTTTGTCGATAAAATTATAAAACCTTGTTTTTTTATTTAAAATGTTGATTATGTTGGTTTTGGCTTGTTGTTCTCCGTCACTAAATTTAATAAGAAGAAAAAAACAAAAATCTAATTTTTTCCTTGTTTTTGCTTGAAAAATATGGTAGTAACTATCGTTGGCAGATAAAAACCTTCCATTCATCTAAAGCCCTTGGCTAAGGTGAGGAGTTTTGTCTATATTGCAAAAAGATATTGAAATGAGGTTTTCATTTTATTAGATTTACTTGACCTTAAGAAAGATTATTTTTTAAAGTCTCTAAAGCAATGCGCTGCCAAGGCATAATATAGCTGCTATGTTGTATTTAAAAATATTTACAGAAAGTGTTCGACAAGCTTTTCAACAGCTTATCAGCAATAAATTACGTTCTTTTCTTAGTCTGCTAGGGATTACTATAGGTATATGGTGTGTCATTGTGGTGCTTTCTGCGGTGGATTCCTTAGAACGTAGTATCATGAACAGTTTTCAAGAGCTGGGTGATGATGTGGTTTATGTTTCTAAAATGCCTTGGAATGAAGACCCTAAAGATAACTACTGGAAGTACATGCGCCGCCCTAATACAGGATATACCGACTACAAAGCCTTGAAAAAAAGAGTAAATTTGGCTAGTGCGGTATCTTATTGTGCCTTCTTGGGCCCCAAAAACTTAGAATATCGTTCGTTTAATGTATCCAATGTCTTTGTCCTTGGGGCTACCTATGATTTTTCGACCATTTTCAATCTTGAATTTGAAGAAGGACGTTATTATTCGCATACAGAATACCAAGCAGGGACAAATCAAATTGTGGTTGGGTACGAAGTTGCTCAAAAATTATTTCCTTCGGATATCAATCCTGTTGGAAAACGAGTTAAATTGATGGGGCAGAAATTTCAAATTATTGGGGTACTAGCCAAGGAGGGACAAGACCTCATTAATCCGCTGAATTTTGATGAATTGATCGTGATGTCCTATAATTCTGCTAAGAATTTTGTGAATACGAAGCGAAGCAGGGGAGGGATGCTGAATGTAAAAGCGAAGGAAGGCATCACTTTAGATCAACTCAAAGGAGATATTACCACCGTTATGCGCGGTGAAAGACGGTTAAAACCTATCCAAAAAGATAACTTTTCGTTGAATACCTTATCGATTATTACCAACCTCTTCAAAGGCATTTTTAGTGTCATTTCAGCAGCGGGATGGCTTATTGGGATTTTCTCTATCCTAGTAGGCGGTTTTGGGGTCGCCAATATCATGTTTGTATCGGTCAAGGAACGGACGAATATCATTGGTATCAAAAAAGCCCTAGGGGCAAGGCAGGGCTTTATCCTCACGGAATTCCTTATCGAATCTATCATCCTTTGTGTGATAGGGGGAATCGCTGGTCTCCTATTGGTTTATCTTGCTGCTCAGATAGGAACAAAACTATCTGATTTCGAATTTGTCCTTTCTTTTACCAACATCGCTATCGGCCTTTCGGCTTCTATTATCATCGGTGTAGTGGCTGGTTTTATTCCTGCCCTCCAAGCTTCTAGACTAGACCCTGTTGTCGCTATAAGGGGATAGTTTTTTTAGTTAAGAGTTAAGAGTTAGGAGTTAAAAGTTACGCTATGTCCGAACTCTTAACTACTAACTACTAACTCTTAACTAATAACTAGTTTTTTACTTTGAAGGACCAGGTGAGTTTGTGGGTGGAGACGATTTCGCCGTTGGGCATTCTTCCTATGCTGGTGACGACGCAACTGTGGCCTTCTCCTGTGTCGATAGCTTTTTGAACGGTTTCTTGAATCAAGAGGCCGTCTTCACAAGTAAAGGTGGTCGTATCGGTTGCTTTTTTCGTAAATTCAGATTCTACTCTACTGACGAGCATCGAAATTTTACAACCTCGATCTTCTATCGCTAACATAGCCATCAACCCCGCAGGGAATTCGGCGGCTCCTGCTTGGGCGATGAAGTAAATGGAGCGAAAAGGATTTTGTGAACGCCAACCATAAGGAACGGTCGATTCTGCTTTGAGAGGCGTCAAGGATTTGACACTCATACCCATAAACCAGGCCATAGGCAGCTTATATAGCAAGTACAGCCTTAAGAATGGCCCCGTCATTTGGCTTATCAGTTTTTTTACTCTTGGGTTTTCTGGATTAAAGGTATTCACAAGGGACTTCGTCGCTACTGCCGGCATAATGCTAGTTTTTATTCCAATTTGGTTACATTTGCAAAGGAATAGATTTTCCCTAAGCGGGGATAAAGTTACGATAAATGAGTGAAATTTAGTAGAGGGTAGAGGGTATAAAGTAGAGAGACTTTAATTTTCCGGTGGAAAATATATACGTTCTGACGGACAATCCTTCTACTCTATACCCTCTACCAAGGAAAAACGACCATATGCAGCTAAATAAAGCCACTTTACACTTCAATGATCAACAAATTGAGCTAGAAGCGGGGAAGAAAAGTTTCTTGCCTGAATTGTTTGTTGATTTTTCAATAGAAGAACTTTCTAAGAAGGAAAAAAGAATCCGTCTTTCCTTGCATCCCAAGGAGGAAATCACGGTAAAGCAACTGCGCTTGACGTTTGTGTTTCCTTATAGAACGACTCATCAAGTATTTTGTAATGGCTACCAATCTTGGACGGAAAGTCGAGAATTTGCGGCTAATGAAACGATTCCTTCCTTGCATCCTTTGGCGAAACCACTGATGCGACCTTATGGCGATTATGACTTTGTGGATTCACCCTCTTTGCATTCTTGGACGTATACTTACATTCGAGGAGAGGGAAAACCTATACATTTCCTAGGTTCACTAAGTGAATTTACTGGTTTTACGCTTTTCAATCATCAGTTTTCTGCAAATCAGCTTGTTGTAGAAAAGGATTGTGCTAACCTTAAACTTGGCCACTCTTATCCTGCTTTTGATATTTACTTAGCAGAACAAGAAGAGAATGAGGCTTTTAGTCGCTATTTTGAGCTCTTAGAATTACCTAAGCTCAAGGCGAAGCCGATTACAGGATGGACGAG
>JAHDHB010000261.1 GCA_020631545.1 Saprospiraceae bacterium
AAGATTTAGAAGATATTTATGTGACTAGTGAAGATAATACTTCTCGATTTGCTTTGGGAAAATTGGGCACTCGAACTTTAGTGGCTATCGGTGTAAATCCTAGTACGGCCTCCTTGGGGAAGTTCGATAATACGATTCGAAAACTAGTAGGCTTCGCGAGCCGAAATGGTTATGATGGCTGGTTAATGCTGAATCTATATCCGCAAAGAAGCACTAATCCAAATGGATTGCATCAAGTTGTTAATGAAGAACTTGTCCTAGTAAATATTCAGCAAATCAAGGAAGTTTTGCAAGAAAGAAAAGATTTTTCGTACCTAGTTTGTTGGGGAAATTTGATTGAAAAAAGAGCTTATCTCAAGCAATGTTTGGCTTCTTTCCTAGACGTATGGCAAGGAAAAACTATTCTTCAACTTGGTGAATTGACAAAACGAGGTCATCCCAAACACCCTTTAATGGTAAGTTATGATACGCCTTTGATGGCTTTCGATGTGGAAGCTTATGTAAAAAAACATGGTGTAGATGGTTACATTTCTTAAAATGAAGGAATAGTATACTTGAAACGAAATTTAAACAGACTCTTATCAAGGGGACTATCTTTCGTTTTACCCAATTTAAAACTATAAAATTAGAAAACGATGTTTAAGACTTACCAAAAACTTTTTCTTTTGGTCTTTACGGCCTTGATGTTGAGTTCTTGCACCACCACGTTTTACCTTGTTCGCCATGCAGAAAAGGGAAGTGGTTCCGACCCTGATTTAACGGCAGCAGGACATCAGCGAGCGATTGCTCTATGTGATTCTTTGAGGGACAAAGGAATAGATTATATTTATACCACAAATTATAAGCGCACGCAGCAGACAGCAGCCCCCACAGCAACGGTTACGGGAAAAAACCCACAAGTCATAACCGCCAATGATACGCCTGAATTAGTACGCCGTTTACGTGGTCATACCCTAAATCATCAGATTCTTGTCGTTGGTCATTCGAATACGATACCCGTCATTATTGATAGCTTAATGCGAAGTCCCCAAAACATTACTATTCAAGAAAATGATTTCGACAATCTTTTTAAAGTGAAAATTAGCCGAGGAAACAATACCACTCGACGCTTGTACCGTGAAACTTATGGAGTGCCATCACCTTAAGAAAGCAAAAAGACGAGGTCGATTATTAGATCGACCTCGCCCTCCTCAGAAATTAAGCACCCTGCATCTCACCCCCACACTCCATCTCACACTCACACTCAACAACTCCATTCTTTACTCTTCTCAGCGTAGACGCTACGAATGCCTTCTTCTAGACTTATTTTTGCTTGCCAGCCTAAACCACGAAGCTTTTCTACATCCATCAATTTTCTAGGCGTACCATCAGGTTTACTAAGGTCGTGTTCTAATTTTCCTTCGAAACCGACGATTTTCTTTATCAATAAAGCAACGTCTTTGATAGCGATATCTTCTCCAGTGCCAATATTGACGAGCGAAGGGTTGTTATACGTTTCCATCAAGTAAAAACAAGCATCCGCCAAATCATCTACATGAAGGAACTCTCGTTTGGGAGAGCCTGTACCCCAAATAACTACACTAGGCTTGTTATTTACCTTTGCTTCGTGGAATTTTCTAATCAAAGCAGGTAAAACATGGGAGTTTTTTAAGTCATAATTGTCATTTGGGCCATAAAGATTGGTAGGCATGACCGAAATAAAATTACTACCGTATTGGGAATGATAGGCTTCGCAAAGTTTGATGCCGGCTATTTTTGCAATAGCGTAGGGTTCATTGGTGGGTTCCAAAAATCCTGAAAGTAAGCTAGTTTCTTTAAGAGGTTGATTAGCTAATTTAGGATAAATACAAGAAGAACCAAGAAACATTAGCTTTTTGACGCCATTCACATGAGCAGCATGGATGACATTGTTTTGGATCATCAAATTATCATAAATAAATTCTCCTCTGTAAGTGTTGTTCGCTAAAATGCCGCCTACTTTTGCTGCTGCAAGGAAAACATAATCAGGCTTTTCTGCTGCGTAAAAATCGTTTACCGCTGCTTGGTTTCTCAAGTCCAACTCCTTAGATGTTCTTGTCAGGAAATTAGAAAAACCAGCTCGTTTTAGCCGTCGAATTATAGCGGAACCAACCATCCCGCGATGTCCTGCTACGTATATTTTAGCGTCTTTGTTCATGGTCGTATATTTTATCTAAATGCTAGAAGGAAATGAAGGAGAAAAGTCCTTTACTACTTCTTGAATCGTATTATTCATTCAGTAATTCTCCACAATATTTACAAAATTCAGCATCAGAGTCATGGCCTTCCTGATGGCAATTGTGGCAAACCTGTGTGGTACAGTCATCGACTTCTTTTGCCCCACTGGCCAATTCGGCAGTAACGATTCCTGTAGGAACAGCAATGACGCCATATCCCATAATCATCACTAACGCTGCCAAAAACCTTCCAAGCGGGGTGATGGGGTAAATATCGCCAAAACCAACAGTCGTCAAAGTTACTATTCCCCAGTAAATACTGGCAGGAATACTAGAAAATTTGGGGTTTACATTGCCTTCTATTACATACATAAAAGAACCAACTACAGTCACCATAAGTATTATGAAAACAAGGAAAACGGTAATTTTGGCTCGACTACGTTTTAAGGCATCGGTGATAATTGCCCCTTCATTAAGGAAATGGACCAATTTGAAAATACGGAAAATGCGGAAGAGGCGAAGCACCCGAATCATAAGGAAATACTGTGTGCCGGGTAAGAAAAGCCGCAAATAAGAAGGAAGTATGGCTAAAAAGTCAATAATACCGAAAAAACTAAAAGCATAACGCAGGGGACGCCGGGTACTGACCAAACGCATGACATATTCTATGGTAAAGAAAATGGTAAATACCCATTCCAACCAGTAGAGTAAGTTGCCAAAACGCTCAGCAGCAGAATCGACTGTCTCTAGCATAACTACAAGGACGCTAGCTACAATCATCCATAGCAGTACAACATCAAAGAGTTTTCCTTCTCTGGTATCTGCTTCAAAAATTATTTCATAAACCTTTTCCCGCCAGGGGCTTAGCGGTTCTGTATATTTTGCCATGATGCAATTGTACTTATCTAATCCTTCTTTAAAGCAAAATTCAAGCCTGAATTCCTTTTTAAGAAGCAAAATCCGTCATCAGAACATTTCCAGATTTCAAGGCCAAAAGTACGAGTTTTATTTTACTTCTTATCGTCTTTCGCTTAGCTTTGCATTTTTATTGGGTAAGATCTGTGGTTAGCTAGGTACAAGAACAAGCAATTTTGGGCTAATTCACCGATCAATTCTAAAACTTATTAACCATTAATTATGGAATATCAAAATATACTGCTAGACAATCAGGATGGTGTGCTTGTACTTACAATCAATAGGGAGAAAGCTTACAATGCACTGAATCAAGCTACTTTGGCAGAAATGCGCCATGTTTTTGAAAAAGGAGCCGATGAGGTAGAAAATCTTAAAGGGATTATCATAACGGGCGCTGGGGCCAAAGCTTTTGTAGCAGGTGCAGATATCAAGGAATTTATTGGTATAAATGAAGAGAATGGACGTGCTTTAGCTCAAAATGGGCAAGATATTTTCTTTTTGATTGAGCGTTTCCACAAGCCTGTTATTGCTGCTGTTAATGGTTTTGCCCTAGGAGGAGGTTGCGAATTGGCTATGGCTTGCCATATGCGCGTGGCTGGCGAAAAAGCGAAATTCGGACAACCAGAGGTGAATCTTGGTTTGATTGCAGGTTACGGCGGTACACAGCGCCTTACACAACTGATAGGTAAGGCAAAAAGTATGGAACTCCACCTTACTGGAGATATGCTTAAAGCAGATGAAGCGCTCAGTCTGGGTCTTGTAAATTATGTCGTTCCCCAAGGAGAAGAAGTCGCAAAAGCGAAAGAGATTATAGAAAAAATAGCCACAAAAGCTCCCCTTGCTATAGCCAAAGCCATTGCTTGCATTAATGCTCATTATGATGAGACAGTTGATGGCTTTGCTTATGAAATCGCTCAATTTCAAGCGTGTACGACTACAGAAGATTTTAAGGAAGGAGCCACTGCTTTTATCGAAAAACGCAAAGCTAATTTTAAAGGGAAATAATAATGTTCAAGCGATTTGCTTGTTTTTGAAATAGAGTGTCGTTTGGGGGCTCTATTTTGTTTTTTTGTTTTTGATGAAGAAAATATTTTGGCTCAATTGCTGTATTTTTTGTTTTTTTTTGAATCAAAAAGTTTGACATTGTGTTTGTTTTTGTGCATTTTTGTTAAATGAACGAAAACAATCGGTATATTCCCATTTTGTCTGACTATGGTTTTAAGGTGACCTTTGCCAATCAAAGCGATACTTTATTTTTGCGAAAATCTTTACAAGCAGCGATTCAGTCAACGACTCCAATACGAGCAGTCAAATTTGGAAGGAATGAAGTAGAAGGATTTACAAAAAGCTCAAGGAGTGGTTTGTATGACTTAATTTGTGTGGATGAGGAAGGACAATCCTTTATAGTTGAAATGCAAGTAGGGCGTTATAAGTATTTTATGCAGCGCCTAATGTTCTATGTTTTTCATCGTTATGATACCCAAGTACGTAAAGGTAAGTATTTCTTTGATGATTTGAAACGCATCTATGGTATTGGTTTTCTGACCGAAAACATTTATGAAGATGAAGAGTATTATCATTTCGGTATGTTAAAAAATCAACGAAATGAAATAATGGACGACAAAATCGTGTATGTTATTGTAGAACTTCGTAAATTTAATAAGAAACTGGAAGAGATTGATAGTGACTTAGATAAATTAATCTATACCATGAAGCATTTACACACATCCGACGGCATTACGGTACCTCCTTTCTGGGGAGAAGATTGGCTAAATAAGGCTATAGACTTCTTGGATAAAGCGAATATGGAGCCTGAGCAAAAATCGATATATGAAATGATGGTGGCTAGAAATGTGGCTGTGGATCAACAGATTCAGGAAGAGAAGAAAGCCTTCGCAAAAGAGTATGCGAAAGAAGTGCTAAAAGAAAGCAAAGCTAAAACTAAGAAAATTTTAGAACTAAAAAAGCAAGCCGAAGAAACTGAGAAGAAATTGGCTAAACGTCTGCTAGAAAGAGGTGAAAGCATTGAGTTTATTTTAGAAATCACGACATTATCTAGAAACGAAATAGAAAATCTCTAGCAAAAACAAGTGGAAAAGAATACTATACTGCAAAATAGAGGCGGGAGCTTTTTAGTAACAAATGAGTGAACTCTTGCCACCTTAGATAAAACTCACCAATCTTTTTACAGCTCCCTAAGCTGGCGAAGCTAGTACCATAGTAAGCTAGAGAAGGCGGAAGCCTTCGAGGTTCTATAGCAAGAGGTTTCAACCCCTTGGTCGCTAGTGTGTCACGTTATGCTTATATATCTTATATGGTTCAAAAAACGCCAAATCCACCTTTCATTTAAATAACTAAAATGGATTCTGATAGGCAGGATTCGTCGCTACACTTGTATCCGTAAGTATTTTTAGGAAAGCGATGATTTCTGTTCGTTGTATAGAGTCCAAGCCAATAGGATAAATGAGCGGATCCTTATTGGGAGAATTTTGCCCACCAGAACTATAATGCTCAATAACGTCCTCCAATGTTTCTAAACTTCCATCATGCATATAAGGTGCTGTTAATTCAATATTTCGGAGCGTAGGTACTCGAAATTTTCCATTATCTGCTAGGATACCCGTCACTTCCCCTTGGCCTAAATCTAGGAAATCCTCTAGGGTAGTAGCTGCTGCAATTCCATTATTTCTAAATTCATTGAAGGTGAGTAAGGGGCCGCCGTGGCAATGGGCACATTCAGCGTCAGGAAAACGATTCTTATCGAAAGCTAAATCAAAAAACATATCGCGGCCGTTTAGCTCATCTGCTTCTAGAAAAACCTCTCCGCGTTGAAAACGATCATATTTTGAATTCCCTACAATAATAGAACGTTGAAACTGTGCAAGCGCTTTGGCCACTAATTCTTTCGTGATTTCATTCTTGTCTTCGATTCCAAAAGTTTGGCGGAAGAAGGCTGGATAGTTTTCATGATTCGTAAGCTTACAGATAACATTCTCCCATGTATCGTGCAGCTCAATCTCATCTTCTACAGGGAGAAGTGCTTGTGATTCGAGGGATCCCGTACGTCCGTCCCAGAAAAAACCGCGATTATTGTAGGCTAGGTTGAGCAGGGGCATAGCGCTTCTAGTACCTCGGATATTATCGATTCCAGCACTAGTGGCTTGCCCGTCAGCAAAGCCCTTTGCAACTAAGTGGCAACTAAAGCAAGATTGTGTACTATCTGCGGATAGAATCGGATCATAAAACAAGCGTCGACCTAGGTCAATTCCCTGTTCCGTTATAGGATTGTCGGGAGGCACAACCATAGGAGGAAAGTTCGAAGGAATTGCTAAAGTAGCTGGAGTGACATCGAATGGAATATCCGTTAAACTACCCGCTTGTGGCACACATCCCATAGGTACTTCAGGGCATGAATCCGGTTTGCAAGCCAATACAGACAAGATTAAGCAGCAGGTTGTCAGTAATTGAAATTTTCGTTTCATGAAGAAGTATTTAAGCACAATATACATCGTGATAGCGACTAAAAAAGGATTTGGGAGCAAGGTAGGCTGTTGCACCAGAGTACTTATATCTGAGTCTACTCCTAACGTGACGAAACCACTGCCATCGTACGCTAGAGAAGGCGGTAGCCTTCGAGGTTTTATAGCAAGGGGTTTTTAACCCCTTGGTTCGTCTTACATATATCCTTACTCCAAGTCAATAGCATTTACAAAACCATCCATGATTAAATTCGAATTGGCCCAATCTTCAGGGCTATCAGGATTAGAATGGCTGACGGGGCGGTTTACAATATCTACATTGGTTGTACCATCTGTAAATAATTTTTGGACATCAACATTAAAAACCAATTCCGTCGTACAATCGTCTTCATTTAAGGAAATTGTTTTCGAAAATGCCTTAGAGCGATACAGTTGATCAAAGCCAATATGATAAGTGAAACTTTCAAAATTGGTATCCTCATTTATATCCTGTCGGCCTTCTACTTTCGAAAAAATATAACTATTCCATCCTCCCCAATATTCGTTATTGTCGTTGCCTAAAGGGTGATTTGCTGCAAAGCTGCTTGGAATACTAGCGTTTTGTGTAGCATTCAAACCGATACCAAAACGTATTCCATCATACTCGCCTGCCTCAAGATTTGAAATTTGGATGCTTTGTCCCTCTGCTGCCTCCGTTGGATTCCGATGATTTTGAGTGAAATCGACATCGGCGACATCAAGGATCGCTGTTTCTACACCATCTTTAAGAAGGGTAACATCAGAAATGAAAAATCGAACATTAGAAATTCGAATAGGTGCATTGTCAAAATATGAATACTCTGTTAGTTCATCAATTAATAAGGTTTCACCAGCATAATTTCCCTTGAAAACTAAATCTAGAGAAACAGCATCACAAGGTTCTACTTCATCTTTAATGCAAGCAGAAAACGTAAATGAAATAATCAGTAAAACAAGAAACGGTCGTAAGTTGTTCATAGTTAAGGCTATTGTCGTGTATTATAAAAGAAAGACACAAGGGAATGACCTTCTCCCCAGTCAATCAGAATATTTAAAAAATGCGCTTTCGAAGTTATTAACAATTTTTCCTTGAATAGTGTTCTCGTCATCGGTAAGAAAACTCACACCTTCGAAAAGAGCTTCAAGATTCATCTCCAGGTTTAGTTCAAAGTCAAAATTTGCAGAAATATTTACTGGAAAATCTACTTCAACCATCTTTGGACTCGTTAAAAGAGTACTTCGCACGGTGTCTCCTCTTTCTAAAACGACCGTACTACTAAAAAAAGTATACCCCAAACTATCGTTTTGATACATTGAGGGCGTTTTATCTGCCAAAGCATGATCTTCATCAAAAGAGCTAGGCGATAGGGAATTCGCTACAGAATCTAAACCGATGTAAAAACGGATTTTATCGAAATTTCCTGCTGCTATTATTGCTCCAACTTCATAAGTCAATACACTAGGGGTAATACATAAATAATCATCCTTTAGTTCTTCGCTTATTTCCACAGCCTCGGCATCCAAAAGGCTAACATTCAAGCCATCTATAATCTCGAATTCCACACTATCATCTCGGACTAATCGAATTCCAGAAAAATACATCCGATAATCATTCACCTGATAAACAGTGCCGATGGCATCTTCCTTAAATAAAACAGGAGAATACGTATCTGCATTTAAAGTAGGGTAGATGCGAAGATTAAAAATAGGGTAAGTACAGCAACAATCCTTGTCTGCACTTACATCAAAATTACTTGCCCTAGAATCAAGACACCCTTCTACTCGATCACAACTTGCCAAGGAAACAAGCATTAGTAGCAGTAGAGAATAGATGGAAATAGTGCGCATAAGAGCTATTAAAGGTTATTGTTTTTTATTGTACAGCAAATTTCATGCAGAAAGCCCAAAGGTAAATGATAATTCTTTATTTTTTTAGGTTTGTGAATTATTCAATAAAATTTGCTCTAGGTTATTAAACGTCTTGTTCTTGAATCAATCATGTCTCCACAAATCTTAAGTGTCTCGTTTTTTGAAGCAGAGCCTTTTCGGTGTGGTTCTACTTCGCTAGGAATAACACCTAGTTTGGGACGAAAGATCTTCAATTTAATACTTTTTTTGCCGTTATTAAAATGTTAAACACTAGGATATAAGGTAGATTATCAAAACTTAGTCTATATTTGTTGCCGTAATTAACGTGAAACTCCTTATTGGATCGTTGAGTGTACTCCAAAAGTGCGAATTTATAAAAAAGTAAGATTTATGGTGTATGAAACTCTTATTGCGTAAATAATTATTTACTAGCAAATAATAAAAAACATACACCGTATCTTAAAGAATAGCCTTTGGGGAGTAGTTCTATGCTACAAAAGTTGATCGTTTTTACAAGTTATGAAGAACTGGGGTTGGTTTTTTGAATAACAGTCTTCTTCTATC
>JAHDHB010000262.1:0-8254 GCA_020631545.1 Saprospiraceae bacterium
ATAAATGTTTCCTATCCTTTTTATCAATGTTTTTATTAGCTTCTTTAAGGAATTTGTCTTTGACATTAATGAAGCAGCCGGTATCTTTTTTTCCTTTAAAGTATAAGGGTAGAATCCACGATTCAACTTCTTCTATAGTGATTGCAAAGTATAGATTATCAAAAGATTCACTTAGCCATTCTTTGATTTTTAAGATGATGTTTTCTCTTACGGTAGTGAAGTAAAGTTCTGTATTCTCTTTCGGAGGTTCGTGAACATCATAACCAATTAAAGTTCTTTCTTCTGAATCTATTTGAATAATCAAGCAACATTCTTCGTCAAGTGGAGAATCAAAAAAATCGCGAATAAGAGTTTTCTCTAAACAATGCTTTTTTACCACCGACCAACTACTATAAGCTTCTGACGGCATTTGACTCAGGTCTGTTTCATCATAATCCAATTCAGGTACACAATAGTTAATATCTGCGCTGTCAACGCCTTTTAGTCCTTTTAAGACATTAGTGATGACCGCCAAATCACTTTTCCCCTCTGCAATAATCCCGTAAACCATAATTAAAGAAAATTATTTGGTAATCCGCCTAGCTTTCCTCGCATCCATAATTCAGAAAGTTTGTAGCTTTTTCCTTCTACTTTGGGCTTAAGCTTGATGCGCTTAGTTTGTGTATGCCCGTCATCATTTCTATAGACAACAAACAAGCGTTGATCATCGTCATGAAGGTTCAAACCATCAAGAATAGCAGGGTTGTGTGTAGTGACAATAGCCTGCTTGTCATGCTTTTGGGCTAACTGTGCTAGGGTTTTTGTAATCGTTCGACAAAGTTTAGGATTTAAGGCCGTTTCTAGATTGTCGATGGCAAAGAAATTCGGTGTTTTTTCACTAATGAATAAAGCGAGATAAAAGAGCATGTACAATGCTCCTTCGTTAGCATTTTCAGCAGAGAAAACATTGTTCTTTTTTCTCATAAACTCATCACGAAAATAAAGCTCAGAGGAACTTCTTCCTAGCTTATGCCCCTTATATTTAAGCGTATCTTTTTCATCAATAATAATGTCCTCCAACCAACTAATCAAGTAGCTAAACTCTTTTAGTTCTTCGCGTTCTTGCTTGTTGAAATTTGCTAATAAGATGTCTAAACCCTCTCCATATATTCCAAGCGGTTGTTTCTTACTATTATTTTCTATGCCTCTAAGTGCTTGGGAACTTAGGTTATAAATGATGAAATCTTTAATTTTGACTGATTTAGTTTTTGTGTTGAAGCTTTTCTCTATCAGTTTAATAAATTCATGTTGAAAATCCGTAGATAAATGGTCTTTATAATTTTCTATAATAAAATGCTCTAGTTCCTGATTTTTGGCTTTACTAAAGTAAAATGTGCTGTCTGTTTCATCGTTCCACTTCGAGTAAATATCATTAGGATCTTGCGCTGTAAACTTAGAACTTACGGAGTCTATTTCTTCATCTTTATTCTCAACAAATAATTCAACAAATATTTCATCAACCTGCTCCTTGCCTAAAAAAGAACTAAACGTCAAACTCGGTTTAGTGACTCGAACGCCTCTATTAAACAAACCTTCTACATTTAAATCCTTATTAGCAGAGGCGGATACCATGGCTAACGCTTCAAGTATATTGGTTTTTCCTGCGCCATTTTCGCCAATGAAAACATTAAATCTACCCAAGGAGATTTCATCAGAAAGGATTGACTTGTAGTTTTTTATAACAAGCTTATTATACATTGAGTTTGTTTTTTACAAATGTAAGGGTATTTTTTTCATTTTCTATGGTTTTCAGTGAGATAAATACAGAATAGTGGAGAAGACAAAAGTGTAGGGGGAACTGCCTAATCACTAATTCTCAAACAATAATATAGGCAATATCTACTGGTACTAGCGTCTCCTTGACTTTATTAAATGCAATGTATATCTTTGTATTAGGGAAAATCAAGCATTCTCTTTCCTAACTTTCTTGCCCATCTACCTAATTGATAAGCCATTTCCTTAAGTAAGGTGATAAAATACATCGTCTGAAATTTCAATATAAGCTGACGAGTTCAATTTTCTCTTTTTATGGACGTAATGTTATTAATTTTTTCAAAAAAGGTTACCTTTTTTGAAAACGGAGTATATATATAGGAGCTATTGCTCAATACAAATAGTCGACAGCTTTAATGTCTAATACTTTAGATGGCTTAAATAGTCTCTTAAACCATATGTTGAACGAGTAATTAGAAGTTAAATAAATGATATGAGTGTAATGCAGTTTTTTAATCTACAATTATTACTAATAGGCTTAATTTTTTTGTTCTCTTGTAACAACTTAAAAAGAACTAAAATGACTTCCCAAAAGAAGAACCTACATTGCGACATCAATACTGGTGTTTGCAGCTCTTTACCCCAAGATTTCAAAGTAGACTTTGGTCAATTTCAGGCTTCTGATAAAGTGAAGATCATTTATTTTACTGATCCTATTTGTTCTGCTTGTTGGGCAATAGAGCCACAGCTTCGGAAGTTTAAATTCGAATATGGTCAATACTTTGATTTAGAGTACCGTTTGGGTGGCTTACTGCCTTCTTGGGATGTGCTGGCTCAGCGTGGAGGAGGCATTCGTAAACCCGAGGATGTAGCACCACATTGGGAACATATGGGGAAAATGTCAGGAATGAGTATGGATGGGGATATTTGGTATGAAGATCCACTTGATTCTTCTTATCCGCCTTCTCTAGCTTATAAAGCGGCTTTAAACCAAGGAAAAGAAGCGGCTTTGCTTTTTATGCGGAAAATGAGAGAGCTGTTATTTCTTGAGGGTAAAAATATTACTCATGAGGTGGTGTTACTTCAAGCAGCTAAAAACGCTGATTTGGACGAAGAACAGTGGCTAAAGGATTATAAAAGCAAGGAGGTTCAACAGCAATTAGAGGAAGATTTGACCCTTGGTGCTTCGATGAGTGTAAGAGGTTTTCCTAGCTTTTATTTTGTAGATGCTAAAGGAAATTATAAACTGCTTTATGGTGTACAATCCTACGAAAACTTTGAAAAGCAATTATTGGCTTGTCTCGAACCAACCCAAGCCGTACTTAAAAATACTTTTAAAGGCCAGCCTCTTGATCTTTTTAATTGTTATTCGCTTCTAAATAGCAAAGAGTTACAGTACTTGACAAATTGGAAAGAAGCGGAACTAAATACTTATTTATCAGGGCAAGTGGCGGAAGAAAAGCTGATAAGAAAGCCTTATAAATTTGGCGATTTTTATGAACTTAATTGTAAAGAATAGCCTATGAAAGTTGCGATTATCGGAGGAGGGATTGCTGGTTTAGCGACCGCCGCTCATCTTATCCAACAAGGAGTTCAGGTAGAGGTTTATGAACAGTGTATTGTGCCTTCTAAGGTGGGTATGGGGTTCATCATGTTATCCAATGGGCTTCAAATGTTACAAGAGCTTGATTTACTAGCAAAAGCAAAGAAACTAGGTCATCCAACACATTTCTTTTCGCTAAAAAATCCTACAGGAACAACGATCCTAGAAACACCACTCGAAGATGCATTGACCATGATGCGTTATGATCTAATTGACTTACTACAGCGTAAATTACCCAAAAGTGTGGTGAAATTTAATCACCAATTCGAATCCTTTGAATATGGAAAGAATAAGAAGCTTGTAGCAGCTAATTTTACAAATGGAAATTCCGTAAAGGCGGATATTTTTCTTGCTGCTGACGGAAGAGCTTCCAAGGTAAGAACGGTTGTTTTTCCTAAGCGAACATTATATGAAATAAGAGAAAAAGAAATAGTCGGAGTCTTGAAAGATAAAGATTTAGCGGCTCATTTTGGCGAGGGATTCATGAAGGTGATTTCTCCTGATGGTGGTTTGTCATTAGGGATTGTGCCGGCAGGAAATCATCGTTTAATTTGGTATTTGCAATTTGATACCCAAAAATATACTTCCCCAAGTAAGGAGGCTTCTAAAATTAAGCAATTTGTTTTAGATAGAATTCGTGATTGGCAAGCTCCTATACCTGCTCTGATCGAAAAAACTACAGTCAATAAGATACATCTTTGGCCAATTGCTCTGCTAAAAAATGGTTTTGAGCAGTTTTATCAAGCCAATTTGCTGCTATTGGGAGATGCTGCACACCCCTTATCTACCTTGACGAGTCAAGGCGTGAATAGTGCTTTAGAGGATGCAAGCCAATTGGCTTATTTATTCGCAAAATTCAAACTAAAAGATAAGCCTGAATACTTAGAAAATGTTTTCAAAAAGTTTCAACAAGTACGATTGCCTATTCTAGAAGAATATGAACGCCAAGGTGCAGTGCTACTCGAAAAATTTCTTGCTCCTTTTGAATCTATTGATGATTTCCAAATTCCTCTAGGAAACAACAAGAAAAACCTAATTTTAAAATAAGCGATAGGAGAAGCATTTCCTTTAAAATCAACGTAAAAGGTCGCTTAATCGCTTAGCCGATATACAAGGAGAGGAATTTTTCTGAGGGAAAACAACTAAACCTCAAGACAGAAGTAGTAAATCTGACAACATGACGCACTACGCCATCAAATTTGGTGCTTTCGTGAAAGTTGAAGTGCAACGATATGGTTATCCTACGTCTTTTGTTAATCTATCTTTAAATTATAAGCAATGAGTGATTTATTTTCTGCTGAAAATGTAGATTTATCCATTTTGAGAGAACGAGCCTACAACTATCGGTGGGCTACTCTTCCCCCAAATTGTATTGGTTTGACGGCCGCAGATCCAGATTTTCCCGTTGCACCAGAAATTCGGGAAGCAATCATGGATTATACTAGAAGTGGCTATTTCTCTTATGGGCCAGCAGAAGGATTGCCTAGTTTTAAGGCAAGTATTGCAAAAGTTATGCAGGAAAGGAAGAAGATTACATGTTCTAAGGATACCATTTTACCAACAAATAGTGCTGCATTTGGCCTTTTTGCAGTTGCTAAAATGCTTTTGGAGCCGAATGATGAAGCCTTGATTTTTGATCCTGTAGACTTTCTTTTTCAAAAAGCAGTAGAGTCAGCAGGAGGAAATACCAAGAAAATCAAGGTTGAGCCTTTGACTGGAAAAGTGGCTTTTGATGGCTTAAAGGACGTCGTAAGTCGTAAAACGAAGTTACTTTGTCTTTGCAATCCCTTGAATCCTGTAGGGAAAGTTTTTACTAGGGAAGAATTATTAAAATTGGGTGAATTTGCACTAGAAAATGATTTGTGGATACTATCCGATGAAATTTGGTCGGATATCGTTTTTCCTCCTTACAAGCATATCAGCATAGCCTCCTTAAGTTCTGCCATTGCAGCCAAAACGTTTACCGTCTCAGGATTTTCGAAAACTTTTGGATTAGCTGGCTTACGGGTAGGCTTTATAGTTGCGCCAACACTTCCCTTATACCAACAATTGGTACGTACAGCACAAGTAAAAAGTACCGCTTTTGGCGTGTCTACACTTTCCCAAATTGCTGCTCAAGCTGCATATGAACATTGTTGGGAGTGGGTAGACGAATTCTTGATGCACCTTTACCAAACAATGGATTATACTGTCGATAGATTGAATAATATAGATGGGATTGAGATAAATCCTCCAGAAGGAACTTACTTGGTTTTTCCTAGTTTAAAATCTTATGGATTATCAAGTGAAGTCATGGCGGAACGGCTACTAGAAAAGGTGAATTTGGCCGTTATTCCTGGTTCTCCGAAGTTTTTTGGAAAAGGAGCGGAAGGACATCTTCGAATTTGCTTTTCCACTTCGTTTAAGATGATGAAAGAAGGAATGGATAGATTGGAAGAGGGCGTTAAGTATTTGTAAGTGTGGTCGTTTGAGCTTGATTGTGTTTTGAAATTTTTTGTTTACATGAGCTGTTTTGTTGGAGGATTGGCAAAAATTAGGTCAAAGTCGATAAGTATTTTACTGTAGCCCTTGATTTTAATCACGAAAACTTGAATGGCGTTCGTGATTAAAATCATGGGGTACAGTAAAAGCGAAGGTTATTTTTTATAGCGTCTACATTTTTACAAAGCTTCTTGTCTCTATTTCACCATCTTCGATGATAGAAATATAGTAAATGCCAGCAATAAAGGTGTCAACTTGAATGGAAGTTAGCACTTGAGTTAAATTTTCCTCTTTCATGAATCTTCCAAAGGCATCAAAAATATAAACTTTAGTCGAGGGGCTAATAGAAGGATAAGCTACTTGTACATAGTCCGATGCTACAGAAGAAAACACTTCAAAATCTAGCTCGCGAGATGGTTTTAGGTGTAAAACTGTTGAGTAATCAATAGAGCCATCTAAGTCAACCATAGCCAATTTATAGTAATAATTTCCTTGGTTTAAAGGATTGTCAACAAAACGATAAGTAGCTCCGTTGTAGAAGTTTTCAGCTTCTACTTCTCCCGCCAATTCCCATTCGTCACCATCGATGCTTCTTAAAATCTCAAAATGAGATACACTTTCCTCTTGTTCCGTTTCCCATTTTAAGGTATTGGTTCCTGTAGTATTTGCTTTACCTTCAAATGAAATTAATTGTAAAGGAAGTACTTGAGGCCCAAGCGTAATCCCTCCTGTATTGATAGTCAGCAGCGTACCATTTGAAATAAGGATAACTTGAAATGATAACTTGTCTGGATCACTTACATAAAGGTAAGGATTAATTAAAGTGCTGAGTAGGGCAAGGTTCGAACCTTGGGCATTGATATCAGAGGCATTAAAGATGATATCCTCCCAAGAATTCGTAAAAGAATTGAAAATTTGGATGACGACAAGTTCACCTGCTGATAGCGGTGCTGATATGTTTAGCGAAATATTTAATTCAAGTGTACTTGCTGAGCAATGTGCTAAACCTAAAGAAGGGGCAAGTGTACAAATATTAGTATTGCTTAAAGTTCCTTGAACAGACCATACTTCATCTGTTAAAGTAGATGAAGAAGATGGACCTGAACAACCTTGTGAAAAGCTTGCATTATCGGCTAAATCTAGAACATAATTACAGTTTTGAGCAATGGAGTAGCCCGAAAAGGCTAAAATGATAATGATGATAAGGTCTGTTCTTATTGCTTGTATTGTAAATAATTTATTCATGTCCTAGTTGTTTTATTATGAAGTAATGATAAGCGTTGGGTAGATATTGTAGAGGCTATTCTTGTCCTCCAACGTCAACTAAGGTGCTTATTTATTTAAAAAGCAGCGAATTAAAAGTGGTAGTTTAGTGACATGGATAAAGTGCTTGTTGAGGAGGGGTATACCCATAATGTAACTGCTGTAGGTACAATTGATTGTTTTTCAGTAGTAGAATGTAGGTAGTTGATTTGTCATAAATTCAGGTTCGCAGGATATGAAATCAGTTGACAAGAAGATTTTAGCCTCAGGATTAAAGCTGAAATAGTAAAAATATACTGCTAGAAACTAGGCGAAACGTCAAGTGTACTCAATACAATGAAGAATAGATAGACCCGAAAAATAGATCGTAATCAGAAGGGAAAATTTTATTGAAATACTAAAAAACAAGAATCGGGGGTGAATATTTCTAGAAAGCAATTCTATTTAATAATGGAATTCTTTCCACAAATTCGCCTCTAGTAGTTTTGCTAAAATCTCCTCATCGAATTCACTTATAGCCAAAGTCGATAAAAATTTAGTGACGGATAATTGGGCTTTTACAGAGTAACACTTACTCAATTTTTCTGCTTGATAGAGCTCATTTACTTGTTTTCGTAAGTTAATTTGCCACGCTAGACAAGTAGTTTTATCTAGAATTTCTTGCTGTTGAATATCTTCTTTGGTATAAAATCCCTTCTCCAACAAGCATTCTACCGTGCGTAACCCTCTATTCGCATGTAGGAGCTTTTTAGGATTAGTTTTTCTCGACTGCTTAATGTCCCGTTTGGCCATACCTAAGAAACACCTCAAAACAGGATAAATGCTCGCAGCTTCATCACGCAATACACGCAAAGCAGGAAATTGCGCACAGATATCCGACAAAAATAGCACATCTGTATTTATGCTGCTATCTCCACTCACTAAATTATAGACAAAACCACGCATCGAAGTAAAAACATAATCTATACCATCCTTCTTGTATTGGAATTGGTGTTGATTAAAAAAAGGGGTTTGCGCTTCAAGTTTGGATTCCGACATCACCATAAGAATATCCGTATCAGAGTCCTCACGAGCTGTACCATACAACCTTGAACCCATCACCGTTTGGTAATAGGTACGTGCTATTAATCTTTTTCCAATTTCGTTATCTATGTG
>JAHDHB010000262.1:8264-9037 GCA_020631545.1 Saprospiraceae bacterium
ATATTCATGCCTTTTAAATGCTTAACTTGCAGTATTGACGTGATAAGCCTAGGAAATTGCATCGGACGACTTATCTACTAATATTTATTTAAAAATCATTTCTAGTAATTATACAATAAAAAGACTATATTAATTCCAATTTTATCGTTCATTTGCAAAAAATCTGCCTTGTGCATACAAAAATACATTGGATTACGGATTCCTTCGGCACCATGCCAAGACCAAGAGGAAAGGATTGGCTCCAAGATGAGATTTTGGGACTAAAAAAGCAAGGAGCTACTACAATACTATCCCTATTAGAACAAAGCGAAGTAGAAGAACTAGGCTTAGTAGAAGAAAGAAATTATGCGGTAAAAACGAGTCTCCATTTTATTCATTATCCCATTCCCGATTTTTCTGTTCCTAAGATATTAACCTCTTTTTCAGGCTTTATTGATAATTTAATTACTCAATTCGAAGAGGGAAAACGTTTAGCTATTCATTGTCGTGCAGGTATTGGACGTTCTACCATAGTCGCTTGTTCCATACTACTAAAACAAGGCTATTCGACGGATGAAGCGCTGCAACTAATCACTCAAAAAAGAGGGGTAAAAGTTCCTGATACCAAGGAACAAGTGAAATGGCTGAAAGATTTTGAACATCACCTTCGCAGGTAATTTCCAAATTCCCCACTAACTTTTCGTTAAAATCTTTTTCAAGTGATTGATAGCGAATAAAATACCTAGTGCTTCAAGAACTAAATACCTACTAGCTTAGACTCGTCCTTTTTTGAC
>JAHDHB010000263.1 GCA_020631545.1 Saprospiraceae bacterium
TTTTGCATTTTTCAATTCATTCTGCACTAATTCTCGGATAAATTCCTCATCATTAATATCGGTCAAAGCATTTTTGACAATTTGATCAAGGTTCCCTAAGCGTTTATCAATATTACTAACATATGCCCTATCAGGCACTTTATTTTTACTTAATACTTCATTGATGAGGGTTTCAATATCGGGCATTACGGGAATTTCTTTGGGAGGATCAACCCTATGCGTTTTGATGATGGTAGGTTCGGGTGCCCTCTGTTGCTCACCCAGTGCTACAAGATGCTCGTCAACCTCCTTTCGAATAAGCATGGATAAACGTTCTTGGCTATTTTTGAACGGACTTGGCGAAAAAATAGATTTGATGGCCTCCTTGATTTTCAAACTCCCTTGCACGAGAAAATTATTTGCTCCTAACATGTGCAAAATCGTGCCTAATAAGAACCAAATAAATAAAGTAAACAAGGCATTGAGCAACCACCACCACCAAGAGTTTGCGGCAGGGAAAAAGCTGCTATTCTCTGTCGGTTCAGCGCTAATCCTGTTTGGAGATGTAGGCGAAGCGGCGTCCTCAGTTTCTATTTCGCTATGGTTATTGTCATTGTTTGGGACTTCTGTCGAAGATTCTTCAATATCAATGTCCGTATTTTGAGTATTCGGGGCTTCTTCTCGTAGCTCTTGAGGAATTTCAGACGATGCCGTTTCTTCAACTGGCGATTCTTCTATAAAATCTTCGTTGACAGGTTCTTCCCCTAATTCATTTTGAGCAAATCTAGCATAAAAATCGTATGCTTTTGTTCCCTCTTTTATCGTTTCTTTATAATTTTTAGCATAATAATTATGCTGGGCTTTAGCTAACCAAAAAGCTAATTTTCTTCTTCCACTGGTTTCCTCGACTTCCCCATCCATCACCTGATCACTCACCTTTTGGCATAAGGCTTTGAATTCCGTTTTAATAGCAGAAGGGAGTAAGGAAAAGTTGCAACAGTTTGACAGCGCCTTAATTCGCTTCTCTCGGCTACCGTTGCATATGGTATAAATAGTAGGATAAGTTCTAATTTTATCTACCCTTTCTCGACTATCCGTTTTGGAGTAAAAGGTGTTTTTTATTACAGGAACCCTAGTATTTGCGGTAATATTCTCTGCTTTAAAAAACTCATTTATAGTTTTCCATTTATGATTTGTAGGAGGTTCGATTTGTCCAAATATAGTGCTCCATTGTAAAACAATGAACATTAACAAACCATATTTCATATTTCTAGCACTTACCATATCAAGCTATATTGTAAGACAACTTTTCTAAGTAGAGATTAAATGTTGCCAAACAACGGAATACAAATTAAAGAAAAAATTACAAAATGAAGAATCAAAGCCTTATCCTAATATCTCATCAAGATAAGGCAAAAAAACAAAATAATATCGTTTTTTACTAGTTAACAGGTGGTTAAAATCAAATTTTCCTAGGATATTCTTATTTTTTTAATAAATCGTAAATAAAAAGGATGAAAAAACGGGGTTTCCATCTCTTCATCCTTCGAAAAAATAGGGTAAGTCTAAGAGCTCTTAATTACTGAGTTTACTCCAAAAATTTGAGTTTTTGGGCGTCAACTTCTGCGTTTTTTGTGCAGAAAATGAAATGATTTTTTAACCATATAAAGCTCATAAGAAGGAATAAACATAACATCCTAGATGTAAAAGACTTATAAGGTGGTCTACAACCATTTTAAGATGCATGAAGTCCTCATTGTGTAAATTATTATTTGCAAGTAAATAATAAACATCATACTTCTTAAATCTTACATCATATTTTGAAGAGAAGCCTCCTTACTTAAGCGGATAAGTAATTTTTGTTAACCATTTGGAGGTATCCGCTTCCACACTAGGATCCGTAACATACTCCTCTATGATAGGGTATTTCTGTACCAAGCCGCTATCCGCGAGATATTGATTCAGCGAAATATGAGCAGCATCAGAGCCCTTGTAAGCACCGTAGTAGTCCGTCTTCAAAGCTTTTCCAGCGGGCAATTTTATAGAAACAAAGTTCTTACCTAAATCCACTGCGGTCTTCACAGGAATAGCGGCCATTAAATCAATCTCTTTGGTCGTATCATCAAAGGAATAAATTACCCCAGAAGGCATTCCATTCATGGCTACCTTTTTTGCTTGCACAGCGGCGAATGCTTTAGGGAAATTTTTAGCATAAAAAGAAGCCACTTCATCAAAATCAATTTTTTCTTTAACTCCAACATAATGCAATTCAGGCATATCAATCTTATTGATAGCATATCCTCCATAAGCATTTTCCATTTCAGCCTCTACCAGCTCTTTCAGTTTGGATAAACCGCTATCAAAATCCTTACCAATAGAACCTGCTCCATTTGTCAACATCATTATGACATTAAAGGGGAAACCTAACTCACTTGTAAAGCCCCAAATGACTTTATTTGCATCACCGTCTGGTTCTAAAATCATATAAGAATCTGCCTCTGAGCTATAAGGTTCTACGAAACGGAGTTTGGTATCTACACGTTCATTTTCCTTGACGCCAATCAGTTCTTGTGAGCCGACTCCAACGATTTCGCTTTCCCAAGAAGAAATTGCTCCAGCCATACCATCGGTTCCTTCTAAGGTAACTTTGATGTTCGGATCTTTGACTTCCCAAGGAGACCATAAGCTACGCTTTTTTAAATTTTTCAGATAGCTAAAAACAGGAACAGTGGGTGCCTTAATACTAACAGAACGTTCGACCTTCAATTCTTTTGGGGCGATCATACTTAGCCCAACTAAAATCAACGCTAGTAGACCTAAGATGATTCCAAGAATTTTGAGTGCTTTCATGTTGTAAAATTTAGTTTGATAAATAAAGATGCCTTGGGCTTTAGCAAAAAATATAAACTCCTATCTTCCTATATTTATCCTATTGAAGAAAGAGCCTTTTTAGAACGCTTACAATACTGCAAAGGTAGCTACTTATACTTGATATCAGCTATCAATTTGATATTTATTTCTATAAAAAGAACGATAAATCATAATAAAGCACCAAATTACTCGCCCCTTTTAAGAAGCAGAGCAAATTACGAGATTCTTCTAAATGGTGGAATTGTCAAAATAAAAAAGCAGTCTCCCTAATGAGAAACTGCTTCAAAATACTGAATTGATCGCCTAAGAAACAATTACAGGTATATTGGTTGAGACGGAGGAAAAATGATTTCGGACCTCAGAGAAGAAACCAAAAAAGCTAACATTGAATCAACTAACAACCAATGTTTTAAACTAAATGCATAGCAAATCCTGATTTCGAATCTCCGAAGCCCGAAAATCTTTATCGTTTAGTTATTACAACATCTGTTCTTCTATTTTTCAATCGTCCTTCTTCGGTATCATTTTTAGCAACTGGTTTTTCAGCTCCAAATCCGGCGGTAGCTAAGCGTTCTGCTTTGATGCCACCTTTGGTTAAATAGGCTTTTACAGCATCTGCACGGTTTTTGGAAAGTGTTTTATTTTTAGCTGCGTCTCCTTGGTTGTCGGTATGCCCTTCCAAACGGATATTAACTGAAGGGTAAGCTTTTAATACTTTTATTAAGTTGTCCAATTCAGGATTTGGAGTCGTCATTAAAACGGCCGAACCTGATTTGAAATTTACATTATCAAAGGTAAAGTGGGTGTTGAGATCTTTGCCTCCACTCGTAATAAAGCTAGCAAACTTATCTCCGAAAGAACCTTTTACAAAATCAATAGCTTCTCCACCAGCGAGTTTTACTTGGCTTACGCCTTCTTTTACTACATTAGCAGCAGCCCCAGCGGCGTCTCCCGCTTTATCTACCGCTGCTCCTGCGGCATCACTCGCTGCTCCTGCAACAGAAGATACCCCATCTTTGGTAGTTTCAATAGCTGAACCTAGCGTGTCATCAGCACTACTACATCCTTGGCGTAAGAAAAACAAGGCACCTAAGAGCAATAATAAAGGGAATAGCCATTTCATCCAAGATATTCCAGTAGCAGCAGCATCTTCCGCTACGTTAGCCGCTCCAGAAACTGTACTGCTAACGGTTTCGGTAGTTTTAGAAATCGTACTTTTCCCTAAGTTTGCTGCGGCACCTACGGTTTCTGTTGCTGAAGATAAGACACTCCCGCCTAATCCAGATAACATACCTCCTAAGTTTCCTTTCGCTGAGTCTACGACATTATCTAAGCTTCCAATGCCTAAAGTATCAGCAAAACCTTGTGGTAAGGCATCTTGAATATGGTCTTTTTGTCCCATCAACATACTTGCTAAGCCTCCCATATCCAAGCCCATAGAATTTTGAGTTTTGCCCAAAAATCCCATAATCATCGGTGCTGCCATGCTCATCAAAGAAGATGTAGAACCTGCACCTAATCCACTATTTCCAGAGATAAGACTGACTAAACCACCTAACTTGTCTCCAAAAAGACCGCTAAGCATAGATCCGCCAGACTTCATCAAAGAATCTGTCTCATTTCCACCGCTCATCATCCCCATTATATCGTCTAACATTCCTCCTTGCTCTTTGTTAGTTTGCCCAAGCATATTGAATAAAGCACTAGCCCCATCCTTCGTAGAGGCTTTGCTCATCAAACCTCCAAGCATAGAAGGAAGGATGCTATCCATAGCGGACTGGGTCGTCTCTTCTTTTTCTCCAAGTAAACTGCTGGCTTGCTTAATTACCTGGCTACCAATTTGGCCTTTTAACAGTTCTAATAAATTGATTGACATAATGGTTGTTTAGTAGATTTAGTATTTTGGTTTGATTCTACCTCAATAAAAAGCATAGTTTGCCATGGCCATATTTATCCTTTTGATAAACTGCCCCCTAGGAATACATTGCTCTTTTTTTTGGTATTAATTAAAGGGTTACATTCAATAGGACGAGACTAAATCAGCAAGTCACCTTTTTGTAATAAAATATTTTTGAGACCAAGAAAAATATGTGGGTTAAGGAAGTATCTTTTCCAAAAAAATGCCCATAAGCAACGTATTTATGGGCATTTAATGACTAAGGAATGAACTCTTGACAAATTTTGACAAAACTTTGTAGTCCGCGATAGTTAGAGCTATCCGACATGGAGAATGTAGCGGTATTTTTAGAATTTCCGAAGGATAATCAATCGTTCTTCAAAAAATCAAGTCGACTCTCTACTGCCCCCCCTTATCTAAAGTTTAGACAACTTTAAAGTTCTTGCTCTAATACCATTCTCTATCTTTATCAGATAAAGACCTGCACTCCATTCTTCAGAATCAAGATATAAGGTATTCCGGCCCTCAAAAGATTGAACATTATACTTTTCGACTAAACGTCCAGCAATATCAAATACTGAAATCGTTAAATTTTCCTCTTTCGTTGCAAGGATATTTAATGTTGTATTTCCTTTTACAGGGTTTGGGGAAAGATGGTAAGCGCTCTCTTCTCCTAGAATTTTGACTGAAACAATATTACTCAAAGAAACTTCACCGTCTTCGTCAATTTGGCGTAACTGATAGTAGTAAGTATTTCCCTTCCATACATTTCTGTCCCTGTAGGAATAGCTTGTAAGTTCAGCAATCGTTCCTTGTCCTTCTATCCAAGTAAGCACAATAGGGCTGCCTTGCTCCTCCCAACGTAGAACCTCAAATCCTCGGTTATTGACTTCTTCGGTAGTGCTCCAATTTAGTGCAATGCTTCCGTTCTCTAATTCGGCTGTAAAACCGAGTAAATCAATAGGGAGTAGCCCATCAGTAATGAATTGAAAAATGGAGGAGTTGCTTCCCTCCCCACAGCTATTTTCTCCACGAACACGCCAATAGTAAGTTGTTCCTTGCGCTAACGAACTCGCGACATAGCTGGTAAAAGATATTCCAGTTGCTGCTATATCTACAGTTCCAAAGGAAGGATCTTTAGAAACTTCTAGTGTATAAGTATCTGCATTCGCTATGGCAGACCAAGCAAAAACCGTATTGGTATAAGTGACGGCTGTAGCCATATCAGCTGGTGCGGCTAAATTTGTTAAAGTTGGGAGTGGTAAAATATTAAAAGATACGCTATAATCATGAACCGCATTACTCGAAGGCCCTCGTCCTTCTATGACAAGGCTGTATGGCCCCGTAATTCCCGTTGTATTACTTATAGTTAAGGTGGTAGAAGTATTAGGCGATACCGGATTTGTACCAAAAGTAGCTACAGCGCCTGCGGGAAGACCAGACACAGAAAGATTTACCATATCCGTATACCCAGCATAAGCCGTAAGATCTACATTAAACGTAATATCTGCGGCTTCACAAACTGTTTTTGGTAAACGATCCGCTTCTATTACAAAATGCTCAAGATTAGGCCGTACTAAAAACAACCCTGATTCTATATCACTGACCGCTACAATTCCACTTTTAAAATAAGGATAAACACTCCATGCACCATTAAATTGAGTGGAATTACTAGAAGGATAGGTATCAAAATAGGCGACTTCAGACAAATTTGCAGTACCTATATTCCTTAAGTCCAAGATACGTAAACCGCCTCTATAGTTTGCTTGATAGGCAAATTGTCCCTTAACATACAAATTGTGGTCAATAGCCGCTAGAGCAGACTCATGATACCCCAAGAAAACGGGATTATCTAAGTCTGAAATGTCCATAATATAGGTGCGCGTATTATGGTTATTGTTTGACTCATCTAGTTCATCATCAAAAATCAAGTATTTGTGATCGTCTGTTACCCAAGCTTGATGAGAATATCGAGACCCCGTATATCCTTTTCGAGAAAGCTGAATAGGATTCGATTTATCTGTAACATCAACAATTGTTTGAGTATCTTCATTTGAACCAATACAAATTTCTTTCCCAAAATGTTCTGTATCTGGCCCTCTATAATAAAAACAAACGGCATCATGGGAATAGCCATCCGCAGAAAAACAACCATCATTAGAAGGATTTAAGGGATCTGATACATCTAAAAAATATAAGCCTCCACTGCAACTAGATCCTACTATAACCATATAACCAGCATCTTCATGTCCTACAATATTATGCGCTCGCCCTACTCCTGTATACCGTGCTGTACTAGAAAACGTAACTGGAGGAGAGGCAACAGAACGCAGTTGTGTTAAGTCAAAGACTTGGACACCATGCGAACCAGCTTCACTAACAATAAAGGCATAATTATTATATACTTTGATGTCCCTCCACGAAGAATTATTCGTTGCTGTTGCTAAAAACCCCAGATAAACGGGGTTTACAGGATCAGATATATCAACAAAAGCTGTCCCCGTTGTCAAGCCCATAATGACGAATTCTCTACCTGTAAGTGTATCTGTCCAGCCCCAAATATCATTGCCTTCGGTATTAGCACTGCCTCCAATACTAGTAATTGGCATATGCGCCACTAAATCCACATTATTGCAAGCATACCCTGCGGCAGTTCCTCCAGAACAAGCAGTTTGAGCGAATCCAGCAGGAAATGCAAAACAGTAAGCCAAAAGAAAGAAAGTAGAGTAGGATATTATTCTCTTCATGTTAATAGGTTAGAATATAATTGAAAAAATAGAGCTTCTTATTCGCTAAAAATGACCTATGACTAATAAATGAAATCAAGTATGGGAAATGAGATTTTGGAAATACACGTTATAATCCTAGTCATTTGCATCGTATACTAGGAGAGCTACTCCTAAGATGACACCAATACAATAGGTAGTTCCCCTACCTCTTTAGTCTGTTATAGTGGTGCGAATTTACTAAAAAAGACTTGTTTAATATGAATAAAGAATTTAAATTCAGTTTTTTGTTTATTTTCTCTTTCTCTATAATTCCAATTTTTTAGGGGTGGGTACCCTCCTTTGTTCACTAGAGAAAAGTAAAATGTAATCTATCATTATCTTTTACCTGTTACCATAAGCTAGTGGTTCAACTAATAAGTTATTGACAATAATAAACCGTAGTTAACCTAAAATAAACAAATTAAAACATTGATTATTTACTACTTACGAGTGTCAAATAAATTAAGCAATAAAACCCGACACTTTTCTTCTGTGTCGGGTCTTTGCGGTTACAGAGCTAATTGCTGAAAGTTAATATCCGTTCTACCTTTTGTAGGCTCTACGCCTAGAATAAGGTAAAGATTACAAAGAAAAGAACTCACGTACTGATCAGAAGCTTGGTGTATCCCAAGAACGACAGAACCAATTTCTTCTAAAGTATCCCGGACATCTACTTTGAGGCTAAATAAAGGGTAAAGGTTTACCTTGCTTTCGTCGAGAAGATCGGAGAGCGTCATAACACGAGAATGTGGTAAAGTTGCTGTTTTATTGGCAAGTTCGACGATGCTTTGGATAGATTTTTTAAGTTGGGTGGCAGCCTCAGGAGTCCTAACATTCTCATAACTTTCCGTGCTAGACAGAATCTTAATAATGAGATCAAGTGCTATTTGATCCACATCGACTAGCGCTTGAAGATGTTGAGATATCACCTCACGGTAATGGACAGCCAACTTAATGCTTTCTTTAGACTCCAGTTTTGAGTAATCATTAATCATATCATTGAATGGTTTATCAATTCCTGAAGTAGAATGCACTAGAGCAAGTAAGTAAGTTTTCACTTCATTTGAGTCCAGTTTCTGGTTGAGATTCGATGTAAAATTGGCTTGTTCATACTTCCAAGACATCATGCTAACACTATCACACGGAATAGTTATATAGCCCAGATTAAGTGTACAATAAATCATTGAAAAGAAATAAATCATAATTTTCATCGTGTAATTAAGTAAAATAAAATCAAAACATACTGTTTGTACTTTGAATGGAATACAAGAAAAACACCTATCTTGAACTAACGTGTTTTAAAAAACGATTCAAAAGGTTACAAAATCTAAGTACCCATCAAGTTTTATCCCCATTTTTTGCTCTAGCTCATCCATTAGACAGGAAATGTACTAATAAAAAGATTTTATTAAGAGCAGGGGCTTTTGTTGTTAGAAAGAAAGGCGTTCTATCTACCACCTTGTTCATCACCAACGAGACAAGAAAGTGCTACTAAGGATAGCAGAAATACCACCT
>JAHDHB010000264.1:0-3152 GCA_020631545.1 Saprospiraceae bacterium
CATGGTATACGGTATTTGCGTTCATTCCGTCGTTACGTGGAATTCATGGTATACGTTATTCGTATCCACGGTATCCATGGGTTTATGGGGTTGTTTTTGGGGGCGTCCATGGGTTAAAACCCATGGCTACAGACAGGGAACTCCTACGGAGTTTGCAGTCTTCCATTCCACCTCCTAACTCTTAACTCTTAACTCTTAACTCTTAACTTATTAACCTATTTTTTGATTAGGGTTTCGGAAGCACCAGCATCTATGGTATGCCCGAAGAATATTGCATTCATAAATAGCTTATTTGTTCCATACCAAAATGCTCTGAAATTGGGGTTCATGCCCATGCAAATCACCCTTCCTCTTCCATTTCTGCCTACCACGACTGCTGCTGAATTGCTCATGACTTGCTCATTTTCACTAGAGATGTAACCACTCAACAGTGGATTTAGGCTATATCGTACAGGCGTAGCGTATTGGTTCTTAGTCCATTCCATGAAAGCTGTTCCTCTGTGAAAAACGGGTAATTCATTCGAACTGTAACCATAGCAAATGGGATGTGTTAGATCCATTCTCGTTTCAAAAATCGCTCCTCCTATATATTGTGCGCCCTTATCGTTGTCATGATTTCCATAGGATTTGCGGATTAAGCCGGCTGCTTTCTTCGAATTATCTTGTTTGGCTTTAAAGGAAACGGTGGCTAGGCCTCTTCCTGCTACCCAGCGCGTGGCACCACGTAAAGCGACTAAAGTTCCTCCTTCTCCTACCCAAGTACGCAACTTTCCTACACCCGCTCCCGTAATCGAGCCATAGCCGCCATCGGGCATAATAATTGTTTTATAGCGTTTTAAATCAATCTTTCCCAAACGGTAAGCATCTACAATCGTCACAGGAATCTGATAACGGGTGTCTAATAAATGCCATATCTCTCCTGCATCATAACTTGTGACCCCCTCTCCTACCACCAGCAAAACAGCAGGATCGCGCAAGGAGGAAAAGCTTGGGCTACCTAAATCAACACCATCATCCGTAAGCCCCGAATTTACACTATAAATAGGATGCATGCCTTCTTTTGCTATCTCTTTAAGTAAGGCGTATAAGCCATCAGCAGTGTATCCGCCTTGCTCTACAGCGATAAGGAGCGCCCCACGTACAAATTGCTTCGATTTTCCATCTACAGTAGCAACAAAAGGTTGGTTCGCTACTTTTACCCGAATTCCTTTTTTCAACAAGGTATACAAGGATTTAGGCGTATAATAATCTTTCCATTCTAGGAGATAAGCATAGTTGCTTTTCCCTCCTATTACTTGGTTTTTCATTGGTACTTTTCCCGTAGAACGGTTAGGAACACTATTCAATTCTGCATAGGCTAGATTGAAGGCTAGCGGCAAAGTAAAGGTCGAAACATCATAGAAAAGACTATCTTTAAAGTCACTTCTAGTCTCAAACATCGCTTTAATCAACTGGTACTGAGGTTGATTAAAAGGTATGACGATAGAATGGTTTTCGGAAAAGGATTTTTTAGGTGTAGAAATGGTACTTTCTGGCCTGAAAAAATCAACTTGATGAATGGTCAATAAATCCGTAAAATGCTTTAATCGTGCTGGATCGCCTTTATCCCCTACCACATAAGCTTTCGCTTTATCTCGACTCGCCATTTCCTTCGCTTCTTTATAAAACCCCTTTTGGTATTCCAACAGTTTTACACGCATCGCCGTAGCCGCCTCCACTGTAGAAAGGGAGGTTTGGAGCTGATTGCGTATCGTAAATGGAAAATCCAAAAGGCCGTGTTGACTTTCTTGTAAATGCCCTCTTGAACTCGCTTGCTCAAATAGGATTCCGATACAACCGTTTACATCAGGATAAGTCGAGCCTTTTCCATAATAAAAATCATCAAAAGATTCTTTGGAATAATACAAAGAACCAATTCCATCTAAAGCTTTAGCATGATAACGAGCAATCTCGCCCGTAAGTTCTTGATTTAGCGAAGGCGTAAGCGGATGCGTTCTACTAGGTATTCCAGGCTGAAAAAAGAAGGTAGAATTTGTTCCCATCTCATGATGATCCGTCAAAATATTCGGTTTCCATCGATGAAATTGAGTTATACGGCCTACACTTTCAGGGTGTTGTACAAGTAACCAATCCCTATTCAGATCAAACCAATAATGGTTCGTGCGGCCACTTGGCCAAACTTCATTGTGTTCTCTAGAGGCAGAAACTGGGTCTAAAGTCTTACTTTTGTGCGTATTTACCCAACTCGCAAAACGATTCAAACCGTCAGGATTCATACAAGGATCAAGCAGAATCACTGCATTTTCAAGCGTTTCATTAATCGCTTTTCCTTGCGCTGCTGCTAAGTGATAAGCCATCAATAAAGCAGCATTTGCACCACTCGATTCATTGCCATGTACACTATAGCCTTGATAAACCACCACAGGCATGTTTTTCACCTCCATTGAAGCCGATTTGGAAGGATCCGACAAGGCCAAATGCTGCTCCCGTATCTCTTCTAGCTTACTTTGATTGCTGGGGGAGGTGACAATAAGATGGAGCAAAGGACGATGTTCATGAGAACGTGCATACTCTACAACTTGAACACGCTCAGAAGCTTCTGCTAGAGCATACATATATTTCACCAAATGATCATGGCTCACATGCCATTCCCCTACTTGATAACCTAATACCGCTTCAGGAGTTGGAATAGCCGTATTGTATTCCTTCGCTTTTGGCAAATAGTACGTTAAGGATTTCTGGGCAAATAAAGCCAAAGGCATGGTCATGATGGCTAATACGAGATATGAAAATAGGCGCTGTTTCATGGAATACTATAGATTTTGCTACAATTGATCTATGCCAGAAGCCCTTGCCGATTTATAGGCGAATCTTCCTTTATTGCTTTAGAAAAGGCATCCTTATGGAAACAAGAACTGCTTTTATCCGTGGAGCTTTTCCAATATTTGGACTGAAAACTACTAGAAATTTCTGGTCTATAGATGTATATCTTTTATAAAAACAGCGTAAAGATAGGTGAATTTTGGCAATGGGCTATTGTAGAGGGCAAATTATTCGTTTTGTAAGTCCTTATTGTTTGTGTCTGTGTGTGGAGAGCGTGTGCTACGCACCTCCATCTATTTGAAACCTCGCGCTTTCGCACGAGGCTACAA
>JAHDHB010000264.1:3252-8971 GCA_020631545.1 Saprospiraceae bacterium
GTGTGCTACGCACCTCCATCTATTTGAAACCTCGCGCTTTCGCACGAGGCTACAAACATGGCCGCTCATAAGGAGTATCTAGCCCCACAAAATTCATAAAAACACTTAAAAATTAATAAGCAAAATTGGCTCCTCGTCCAATATTAGGCGTTAGATCTTCCTGTAAATCACTATTTTGTGCTTGGCTGTTGAGGTTGCAATCGGCAGGGCGATAGCCTGACAATCCTATTTCTAGTTTCATGCCGTTATAATCAGTATTTTGGACTTGGCCATTGCCGTTAATATCTCCGCTAATCATACCGAAGAGGCCAGGGGCAATTTCATTGACACTCAATAAACCTCCGAAGGCTTTGGTTGCACTATCCGTAAAATCATAGGTATAAATTCCACTAAGCATTGGAACCGGATCCGCCGTCATAATTCCAACATGATTACGGTGATAAACAGCAACATACAAAGGAACAGCAGGTAAATCAGCAGGAAGTTCTAGTGTTCCTCCATCTGTACCTACAACTTGCCCATCCATCCGCAACAAACCAGCAATGGTATCGACAACAGAAGTACTATTGGCTTCCGTACGAAAGGTAATCATCACCCAATCGGTAACATTGGCAGGAATAGAAGCCGCCGTTTCGTCTCCAAGATAATTCCAAGGATTCACATGATAAGGTTGACTTGTAGGGATTATTCCTGCTCCAGCAAGCGTCGTCGTCATTTCACTCCCCGTATTATAGGCAGCTTCTAAAAGCACCCTAAGATTTAGTTGAGCTGCGGCACTAACGGTCGTTACCTCAATGGAGATATTTCCTATACTACATGCTGGCCCTCCAATAGCTATAGGCGGATCACTCGGGTCTGGTAAAGGAATAGGAGCCGTGTTGAGATTACCGTGAGCAGTAGGGAAGGAAAGCCCTGAATCACAAATTTGATATTGAAAAGTGCCTACCGTCCCAAAAAAGCCTCCCGCTGGAATGAACGTCAAATCTCCAGTTGTATTGTCAATAGAAGCCGTCCCTTCACTCGTAAGTGGGGCAGAAATTAAAGAAATAGACGATAGATTTAAGGTGGGATCCGTATCATTAGCTACGACATTCAAGGTAAGGGGCGTATTGAACATCGTCGTTGCATTATCATCCGCCACGGTAGGAGCAGCATTGACACAGGCATCTCCTAGATACTGCAAATAATCCCCATAGCTGCCTTCGTTAGTGTTGTATAAAGTACCTCCAGCATCTTTTGCAGTGATGATAGTTGGCGGAAAATCAACAGGTTCTTTCGTATGAAATTCTAACAACAAATCTTCGCTAAAAGAAAGTACATCAAAAGCAAGACGCCCAACCTTTACATAATTGATATCATCAAGAAAGACACCTGGCCCACCAGAAAGTTCTACATTATAAGAGATGATAGTATCAGCGGATCCCGTCAAGGTATGAGGAGCATAAAAACTGGTCGGATTAGAAGGAGGCGTAAAACCGCTAATGGTAAGCTCTTTATGAATGACTGGATTAGCTACAGCAACACGGTTGTAAGAGATACGATAATTCATATCTGCAATATTGAAGGTCGTTCCAGGATCTTCCGCTCGGACTTCAATATCAACATAGATTTTGCTATTCGCACAATCAACATCAAAGACCACTAGCCTTGTATTGTAGGTTCCATCTTGCTGAGCAAATAAAGCCGACGAAGATAGAAACAACAAAGCTATTCCTAAAAGAAGGCATCGCATTCCCAGAAAACCGGGACGTTTTGATAGGAGAAAAATTAAACCGCTTGTAGCGAACGGTTTAGGTGTAGAATTAGTCATAATTTCGAAATATTTTCGGATTCGGTAAAACGATGGCTCTACTTGAATACTTCCAGGTAAAAGCCCATACACTTAGTTAGTTTGATGATGATAATTACGCATGCCGCAAAACAACAGAATTTAAAACTCAGTGATTTTAATTGCTTAGGCTTTGATTCATTTGTAGTTAGCCAATGAAAGAACAAGCAATTTGAGTTTTTAAATTTACGACACAAAACTTAATATAAAAGTGTTTCACTAAGGTAACATTTTATCACTTTATTGAAACCATTCTTAATAAAAAAAGGACAGAGTGTAAAGCATTAAGAATATATCAACAATCTATCAGCTTCCAAACCTGAGCAATTGTTTACTCTTAAATAGGTTTATATCTCTAAAAAGACAGAAAAAAGCCTGTCATGGTTGGCTCCATATTGGGAAAAGTTGAGGAATACGTTCAGCAAGGGGTTCAACTCAGCATAATTGCCCTATTCCGTCATGAGTTTACTCCTAAAAGTAAGAATAAAAAAATAACGCCTATGAAAGTCTCAGTATGTAAATTATTATTTGCTAGTAAATAATAAAAATTATACTTCTCACATCGTACTTTAGACCTAGAGTCATTTAGAGATGGCCTTAGACGTATTGCTCTAGACTAAATCACCACCTAAAAAAATGAACCACCTTTGCGCCCTCCAACGTTGATATAGTTAATAACTAAATCCAGCACCTCTACCAATATTAGGCGTACCAAAATCTTGAATATCTGTATTTTGGACTTGTCCGTTTAGGTTAAAATCCCCAAAACGATAGCCAGCAAATCCAAGAAAAGGAAGTACCGAGTTATAATCAGTATTTTGAACTTGCCCATTGGCATTATAATCACCACTAAACAAACCAAAAACTCCCGGTTCCAACTCCTTAATTCCAGTAACTCCTTGGTAAGATTTACTAGGATCATCCGTAAAATCATAGCTAAAATAGCCCGGCATCGTAAACTGTTTGCTCGCCGTCATCACCCCAATATGATTTCGATGATAAACAGCAATATAAACTCCAGAAAAGACCGTTATATCTTCCGTAAAAGTTAAAGGCCCTCCTTCTAAATCTCTAATCCAACCATCTTTATAAAGCAGCCCTACGGTAGTAGCGACAGTCGTCGAATGATCCAAATCCGTCCTAGCCGTCACCAAGACCCAGTCCACGATATTAGCATCTAAAGTATCCAACATCTCTAATCCAGCATAATTCCAAGGGGTCATACTGTAAGGTTGTACCAGCGGCACCCAGCCAAAAAAGTTCAACTCCGTTCTCATTTGTTCACCAACATCATAAGCTCCCTCCAAAAATACACGCAAGGCGTATTGAGGCACATCAGGCGCCAACACCTCCAAATGAAGAAAAGCAGAACTACAAACAGGTGGCTTATAAGCAATAATGGAATCTTGAGTTGTAGGAACAGAAGGGCTATCGGGATTCAAATTGCCTTGAGTAGCATAAACCGTAGTACCTTGGTCACAAATTTGGTATTCAAAAGGCGTTACACTTCCCACAAATTGGCTATTGGGTAAAAAAACAATCCCACCAGATATCGAATCAATCGAAACAACACCTTCACTTAAAGGGGGAGTACTTAGAATAGAAACGGAAAAAGCATCAATTAAGTTTTCAGGGTCAGAATCATTCTCCGCTACATTAATAATATTCACTTGATTGCTAAATACATCCGCAGTATCATTAACAGCTGTAGGCGCATAATTCACAAAAGCATTAGAAAGATCTTGAATGTAATTATTAAAAGAACCGCCCATAGCTTCATACAGATTTCCATTATACGTCTCTCCCACAAAAGTCTTAGGAAAAACAAAGGGATCCGTTGTAAACCAAGTAAAATTAGCCACACCAAGAGGGTCTTGAATATCAAACCCTAAACGCCCAACCTTTACATAATCTACATCATTGAGCGGATAGCCATCACCATAAGACAGCTCTATATTATAAGAAACAATGTCCGCTACCGTCCCTGTTAAAGTATGTGGAGGTGCGTAAAAGCTTAGTGTTGGAGGAGAAACCGTTTCGACCAAGCCACTTAGCACAAATTCTTGAACAAGAACAGGATTCGCCAAGACATCTGTATCAAAAGAAAAACGATAATTCTGGTCAGAAACATTGAAGGTGGTATTTGCACTTTCTGCTCGAATTTCTACATCTACATACATCTTAAGATTAAATTGATCGATTTCTGCTACAAAAAAACGTAAGTCATATTGGCCATTTTGAGCAAATAAGGGTGAATAGCAGAAGAGAAAGATAATGGGTAATGTGAAAAATATAAGTCGTATCATACTCAAGCTGGAATTTATTGAAGAAAATTACACGTAACAGCTTCTTATATTGATAAATTTAAATCTTAGATACCTCCTGCCGGTTGTGCTAGTTATGAAATACTCAAATAGTACCTCCTTACTAGCAAATTAAGCATTTTAGAATGAAAATGAAAGCTCTATCCGCGATATTTCAGGAAAAAATGCCCTGAATTACTAAAAAAATACACTTTATAGCTGTTTGAGAACAGTTCTTTTATCAATACATGCTTTTTACTAAACATCATTCATAAGAATAAATGATATTCACAATGTTGATGTAGCAGGTCTTCTCGGTTAGATATTTTCCTAGGAATAGAAAAATAATTTCTCCTTACCTAAGGTTAGTTTTTGGGAAAGACTAGTATTTTTGCACCTAAGTTAATCGGTATGTCTACAAACAATAACACTTCCATAGCTCGTGGTTTTTGTAAAAGCTTTCTAAAGTTTCCTAAACGGAAAGCTTTCTTTGCCAACGACAGGTTTTACAGTTACGAAGAATTGATGGTGAATGTTTGGTATATTTACCAAGAAATAGAAAAAAGAGGCCTAAATAGCCATAATCCATACATTGGACTGTATTTTCAATCCGATATACAAAGTTATGCAGCCTTGTTAGCTATTTCTTTGTCAGGAGCAGCATATGTACCCTTAAATCCTAAATTCCCAAACGAAAGGAATCAAAAAATCATAGATAAGGCGGGAATACGGTTTGTTCTATATTCTGGAGAGTTGTCGGTAAGTTTGCAAAAGTCAAAAATCCAATACTTTGATTTACAGACTATCGAAACTACTGGACTACCACCAAAAATAATACCAAAATCAATTATCTCACAACCGATAGCTTATCTTTTGTTTACCTCAGGTACGACGGGGGAGCCCAAAGGCGTACCAGTTAGCAAAAAAAACGTACATCATTTGCTCGATTATTTCTTAGAAAATTCGAAGTATGCATGGGATGAAGAGGATCGTTTTCTTCAAGTTTACGAGCTGAGTTTTGATGTTTCCGTATTTTCCTTTTTTGTCCCTTTAAGTATTGGCGCTTGTTGCTATGTTTTACCTCAAAAAGGCATTCGATACCTCAACATCCTTAAATTGCTGCGTGATTATGAGATTACTGTGGCAAGTATGGCTTCTACTACCCTTCATTTTTTAGAGCGCTACATGGATGAAGTGCGTTTGCCAGCCTTAAAAAATTGCTTGTTGACCGCTGATGCTTTACATCACGCGCTTGCTGTAAAATGGAGCAAAGTGGCTCAAAATGCCGTCTTGGAAAATTTTTATGGGCCAACGGAAGCCACCGTTTGGTGTACTTCTTATCCTTGGAAGGAAGTACAGGCAGCAACAGAAACGGTAAACGGTGTGGTAGCTATCGGAAAACCCTTAAAGGGCTTAGGTTTCCTACTCATCGATGAAGATTTAGAGGTCGTGGAAGAAGGAGAAGCGGGCGAGCTTTGCATCAGTGGCCCCCAAGTGGTTTCTTCTTATTTGAATAATGAAAAACCGGAAGCTTTTTTTACAAAAGAAAAGGTGCTTTGAAATCCTCTTTATAATTGTCAATGATTCA
>JAHDHB010000265.1 GCA_020631545.1 Saprospiraceae bacterium
TACCGTTTTGGCGAGAATTGAGCGTGAAAAACGTAAGCTTTCAACCTTCGAAAAACGGTCAAAAAAACCTTTGTAATGAAGGGTAATTCTATGCTTCTACTCCAAGAGCCTACTTTTCGTAGTAGCCTCCGTCAATTACACCTTCTTCCCTGATAGCGCTTCCTTTATATTCACATCCATTACTCGATGCGCAAGCGGATTGGTGAACTCATTTAAATTGTCCATAGCAGCATTGATGCTGTCCTTGTCCGTTTCTTCTGTTGCTATTCGGAGTAGGTTGGTTAATTCCTTTGTTTTTGTAATTTCCTCTTCGGAGAGCAAAGCGGCATTTTGCGTTAAAAATTTATCCGCAGATAACAAAATGTTGTTGGCTTCATTTCTTGCTTCTAGCAAACTACGTACCTCCATATCTTGTTTTGCATTTTGGATAGAATCAATGAGCATTTTTGCCATTTCTTCCTCGCTAATGCCGTAAGTAGAACGTACTTTAATGGATTGTTCGACACCAGAACGTAATTCCTTGGCTTTTACTTGCAAAATACCGTCAGCATCTAGTATAAACTGGATCTCAATTTTTGGCAAACCGGCAGGCATTGGAGGGATTCCTTCTAGGATAAATTCTCCTAATTTTCGATTATCTTTTACTAGATCTCGTTCTCCTTGGAAAACGGCTACTTTGAGCCTCGTTTGGCCATCTACTGAAGTGGTATACTGCCGTCCCGCCTTGGAAGGCACTTTAGAATTCCTAGGAATAATCACATCCATCAAACCGCCCATCGTCTCAATACCTAAGGAAAGCGGTGTAACGTCTAACAATAGAATGTCCTTGTTATTTCCTGCCAAAACATCGGCTTGAATCGCAGCCCCTAAAGCAACGACTTCGTCAGGGTTCACCTCATCAAAAACAGGTTTTCCAAACAAAGCAGCCACCGACTCTTTGACCAGAGGTACACGGGTAGAGCCCCCAACCATCACCACATTGTCGATATCATCCACCGTCAATTTTGCATCTTTTAGTGCTTGTTTGCAACTTTGCAAAGTTCGTTCTACAAGAGGCTGAATCAAGGCATTGAACTGTTCTTTCGTCAACTTACAAGTATAAGCTGCAACAGTCGTTTGAAAATCATCCCTAGTCGAAAGTGTTTTTTTAGCCTGCTCGGCAGCTAGGCGTAGTGCTTGTTGAAATCGTTTTCCTTGCTCATTCTCTTCAAAATTAAAGCCATGCTCTTCCATCCAATAATCCACAATCGCCTTATCAAAGTCATCCCCTCCTAGGAAAGTATCTCCATGCGTAGAAAGCACCTCAAAAATTCCTTGTTCGATATGCAAAATAGAAATGTCAAAAGTACCTCCACCTAAGTCATACACCGCAATCGTACTACTCGCATCCATATCCAAACCAATTCCATAAGCCAAACTCGCTGCGGTAGGTTCATTGATAATCCGCAAAACATCTAATCCCGCTAGTTTTCCTGCGTCCCTAGTTGCTTGTCGTTGCGCATCATTAAAATAGGCCGGAACGGTAATGACGGCTTTGCTAACGCTTGCTTTCAAATCTCGCTCAATACGCTGCTTCAATTCCTTCAAAATCATAGCCGACAACTCAATGGGCGTATAAAATTTATCTTTCACACGTACTTTTACTAAGCTCTCTGTATCTTCATCAATGATTTTATAGCCAAAATACTGCTGATGCTCCTCCATATCCTTGTAGGATTTCCCCATTAAGCGCTTGACGGAATAGATGGTATTTTGTGGCTCCGTGGTCAAAAATGCTCTAGCCTTTTCTCCGACAACAACACGTTCATCCTGAGCAAAATGGACAATAGACGGTACTAAGGAATTTTTCCCTGCTTCATCGCTTACCGCCCTAGCCTTTCCCTCCTTCAAATAAGCCACCAAGCTGTTCGTTGTTCCCAAATCAATCCCCACAATGATATTACTTGCTTGCTCCAACTTTCCCGTCGATAAATTAATAGGTATCCTTGCCATAATTTCGTTTCAAATTCTGATTCAATAATCTGCCGCAAAGGTAAGGAATTCTATCGGATTTGGAATTGTGGAATTTGGATTTGATTTTATCTATGAAAATAGCATAGCAAAATTGAGTTTTCGCCTACTATTTTAGGCTCTTTTGCAGAAAATGAAATGTGGATTTATCGTTTTGGTATTTTTTAATCATATAAGATATCCAAGAAGGTATAAGCATGGCGTGACACACTAGATATCAAAGGCTTATAAGGAGATCTTCGACCTTTTTAAGACACATATGCAAAACGCTTTTTTTTGCTTATGGCTTCGACATGTTAGTTTCTTACTTCACTGCGTACTGTATTGTTTAATAGTGGGAAATCAGTATCTAGTGTTTTGTGTCATAAATCTTACTTTAGTCTTTCCCAAGTTGGCGTTTCAGTTCTTCAATAATTCGATCTTTTTCATTCAAAGCTTGTTCTTTTTCAAGCAAAACTTGTTCTTTTTCAAGTAAGGCTTGTTCTTTTTCGTTGATCTCCATTTCCTTTTCTTCCAATGCTTTAGTGAACTTTTTCTCCTTGTCGGCAAATAGGGCATTTACCGTTCTCCATGCTTCTTGCTCTTTTTCGATAAGCTTTCTAGATTCGGGGTCGGTCCCAGAGTGATGAAGGATTTTCGTCATGATTTTTACTTCTTCCATATCAACGATATGAGGATAATCTTTGGTGATTTGTTTATCATCAATAAAATAAGCTTGCTGAAAGACGCTTAACAGCTTGTCTAGTTTTGACTTGTAGCGATTGGTGATACGTTCTGCTTGTACCACATAACTATCGTGTGTTAGTTTTTCAACAAAATCACTTTTTTCTCCCAAAAGGGTATTATTGATTAAGTCCTTATATTGCCGCTCAACTTTTATACAAGCACTTTCAATGTTTTTAAGTTTAAAACCAAGAATATAAATTGTCGTAATAGGCAAAGCCATTTTTTCATTATTCACGACATCTTCTTTTTTGTATTGTTCTGCTAGATAATTACGAAAACCCATTAGGTCAATTTGATTTTTTGCCTTTTGGATTTCGATAAGGATCTTTTTGTACTCTCCAGTTTCTGTTTTTACCGTAGCGATAAAGTCAAGCCTAAATACAGTAAGCCCTGTAAACTCATTGACATAGGTAAATTCTTGAGGTTTGACTTCAACGGATTCGATGGTTTGATTTAAAAGCGTACTTAGAAAAAATTTAGCTACGCGATCATTTTCCATCATCCGCTTGAACACCACATCATATATAGGATTGGCTATGATCATTTTCCATTATTTTTTACAAAAATACGAAATCTATCCTGTACTGGCAATAGCTTGAAATAAAGCATTCTAATGTTTAGATAGCCTAGGAGGAAACTTGAAAGTTACCCGCGAACATGGTTCCTCAACTTCCCTTCACTGCCCTTGTCATCTCTCGTTTTCTAGGAGGGCCGGGAATGGCTTGTACCTCAAACCCTATAGCTTTTAGGGTACGTTTTACTACACCTTTAGCGCAGTAAGTGACTAGAACACCATTGGGTTTTAAAGCATGGTACATTTTGGTCAATAAATCGGCTTCCCAAAGCTCTGGTTGAGCGTTTGGAGCAAAAGCATCGAAGTAGATGACATCGAATTGATTCATAAAGTCTATTTCTTCGAATCTTTTCAGCCATTTTGTAAATTTAAAGCAAGGGCTTAATTCCTGAGTTTTCCCCCATGCTGCTTCGTGCAAGGTCAAAAATAGCGCTTGCGTATCTTCTTTTCCTAGTAATTCCGCATAATTCAATTGCTCCGCCACAACGAATTCAAGGGGAAATGCCTCTATAGTCACATAATTGATTTTCAACTGCTGGCGTTCTGCTTCCAAGTAAGTCATATAAGCATTCAACCCCGTTCCCATCCCAATTCCAAGTATCGACAATTCCTCTAATTCCGCAGCTCGGTACCGAAGCCCTGCTTCAATAAAAACGTGTTCCGTTTCTTGAATAGCACCATGCATCGAGTGATAACTCACGCCAAATTGTTCTGAAAAAATCGAAGGAGAACCATCTCCCGTCTCAAAAATACGTCCTTGCATAATGTGATGTTGTAATTCTATTATTAGTAGTGGGTAGAGAGTATAGCGTAGAGAGATATTTTGATTTTTCAAAGAAAAATCAAGCCGTTATAACGGTAAAAATCCCTCTACTCTCTACTCTCTACATTAATTCTTCGCTTCATCAAACTCTAGGAGCAAATCTTCTACACTAATTTCTTGATGAGAAGCTTCATAGGTGCATTCTCCATTTTGTATGAGGAGCAATTGCGGTGATTCATGGAATTCAGAAAAATAGTCTGAAACAGCAGACGAAATGTGAGGATAGGCAATAATATCTAGCAGATAAGGCTGAACAGGAGTAGAATTGAGTGGCCAATCTTCTTCTAAACGCATTTTGGCAATCGTACTCAACATACAACGCGTACTATGCTTAAAAATAAGGCAGGGATGGGAAAAAGATTTTGCAGCTAAATGAGCGATAAACTCACGTTCTTCTAGTGGAATCCATTGAATCATGGGACAGATATGAGAAATGCGCAAAGGGGAGAAGCTCTAATAACCTTCTCCCTTTTACGTGAAAAACTTCAATACGAAATGTAATAAATGATGAGGCCACTCCAAAAAGGCTCTTTTTGAAAATACGATGTAAGCTTTAAGAAGTATGATGTTTATGATTTGCTAGCAAATCATAACTTACGCCCTGCGGGTTTCATACATCATAAATCATATTTTTTCATTAATTTCAACTTGTCGGAGTAAACTCAATGATGTAGGCTTATGCTTAAGCCACTAGTGACACTGTTCAAAAGTAATGGATAGTTTTGAGCAGCACCACTAGATTAGTCAATAATATTTTCTACCTGGTCAGAGATAGAAAAATTATTTGGACACCCCAGCCCTCTGTTGCAAGAAGAAATAGCAGCAACAAAAGCTACTAAAAGAAAGATGGAAGCGATACGTTTTAAACTGTTCGTGTTCATATTACGCAGTTGGATTTTGTTGTTATTCCAATTAATTTATTAGGGAATGGACAGCTAGTGTTGTGTCAAGCTATAAAGTCGATTTCTAATCCTGCATCAAAAATTCTTTGTCTAATGAAAAAATATCTTGATATAAACGCGTCATTTCTAACTTGACATGACACTAGTACAAATATAGCGAAAAACAATCAACTATAAAGACACTTAATATGGTAAAGAGCCCTCTTTCCTCACCAAAAAACAAGCAAAACGCCCGTCTTTATAGGATTATACACCGTTAATAGACTCCCTAGAATTATTAACGCCATTCTACCTCAATTGTTGCGTAGCAATAATTAAGCCATTCAAAAAATTGCGAGAATCTAAGGATTTCAACTGCAAAAAACTTATGTTTGTTTGCCAAGGACTTGTTAATCTAGATCCTTTATTAAATTGTCTTCTCATGAAACGAAAATATAAGTTTTGCCGTTTATTCAAAATTAACAATCTTTGCAAAACTTTCATTTTTTTTTAAAATTTAGGAAAAAATTAGTAGAGGGTAGAAAGTATAGGGTAGTGAGACTTTTTGCTTTTTCTTCGAAAAAGCAACTCATATTGACGGTAAAAAATCCCTATACCCTATACTTTCTACCCTCTACTAAAAAAATCATACATACCAATGAAAATCCATCTCATTGCAACAGGAGGAAGTGCTATGCACAATATGGCGCTAGCTTTACACGAAAACGGACATGAAGTAACGGGGTCAGATGATGAAATCTATAACCCTGCTAAAAATCGACTGGCGAAGGCCGGTTTGCTTCCAAAACTAATGGGCTGGCATCCTGAACGCATCCATAAAGACCTAGATGCCATAATCCTAGGAATGCATGCACGTAAAGACAACCCAGAGTTATTGAAAGCGATGGAATTGGGTTTACCTATATTTTCTTACCCCGCGTATATTTATGAAGCCTCCAAGCAGAAATCAAGGGTAGTGGTAGCGGGTAGCCACGGTAAAACAACCACTACAGCTATGATTTTGCATGTTCTCCGTTACCATAAAGTGAACACGGATTACCTTGTAGGTGCTCAGCTCAAAGGGTTTGATACCATGGTTCGGCTTTCCGATGCGCCTCTTATTGTCTTAGAGGGTGATGAGTACTTATCTTCTCCCTTAAATCGAGTGCCCAAAATACATTGCTACCACCCAAAAATCTCTATTATTACAGGAATTGCTTGGGATCATGTCAATGTATTCCCTACGTTTGAAAATTATGTGGAGCAGTTTCGGATTTATATCAAAATGATGAAGCCTGGGGCAAGTTTGATCTATTTTGAGGGTGATCCTGTACTTAAAAAACTAGTAGAGGAAGATGGGCAGCACTTGAAATTGACGGCTTACGATACGCCTCCTCATGAAACTCAAAATTATCAGACAGAAATCCTTGATGAAAAGGGGAATATTCCTTTAAAAATTTTCGGCCTTCATAATTTGCAAAACATGGAATCTGCTCGATATGTTTGCCAAGAACTTGGTTTAAGCAAGGAGCAATTTTATGAAGCGATTCAAAGTTTTGAAGGAGCAGCGAAGCGACTAGAAACGCTTGGAAAGGGGCAGAAATCAGCCGCTTATCTGGATTTTGCACACGCTCCTTCTAAAGTAAAAGCAACTATCAATGCCTTGAAAGGACAGTTCAATGACCGCTCTTTGGTCGCCTGTTTGGAGCTTCATACGTTTAGTAGTTTGAACAAAGATTTCCTAGGCGAATATGCTGGTACTAGCGACCAAGCAGACGAAATGGTGCTTTACTATAGTGAGCATACCTTAAAAATGAAGAAATTACCTCCACTTTCTAAGGAGGAAGTTCGCGAAGCTTTTCAAAATCCTAATTTGGCTGTTTTTACAGATAAGGAACAGCTAGAGGCTTGGTTATTAGGGCAAAATTGGGCGAATAAGAATCTACTCTTGATGACCTCTGGGAATTACAATGGCTTAGATTTAAAAGGAATCGCGTCAAAAGTAATTGAGGGCTAATTTTCAAAATCCCGCACCACTAATTAACGTCACATTGATACAAACACAAAACCCAAACAACAATGCGCTTCACGTAGATTAAAAACACATACCGTCGTCACTATTTCACAAATATTGAAATGGAAAGATCTTGAATCTCGGATTAATTTGAATCCGAAAATACACTAAAATGATGTGGTGTTTTATTTCAAGGTAAACCAATAACGATATGATAAAAGAAGTTTTACAATTTCATGGGCTTAAGAATAAAGGATTGCTAATTTTAGGCTTTCTCTGTCTTTTGACCATTAGCTCCACTAATGCTACACCTTCAAATACTTCTATAAACCTCTACGAGAATCGCTCTAATCCAACATCAACGAGTTTATCCTATTTTAACGCAACTCGAAATAAAAATCATGTGCGATTGCATTGGGAAACCATCGTAGAGCAGAACAACTATGGTTTCATCATCGAAAAAAGTGTGAATGGAGGTGCTACTTGGTTTACTATTGGATTCATGGAAGGGCACGCAAGCACTTCTACGCCAAAGGATTATCATTTTACAGATTTAAAACCGTCTTTAGGAGTCAATTCTTATCGACTAAAACAAATCAATCAAGATCAATCTTTTGAATACTCTACCATAGAAACCGTTTTGATGAGTGCAGTTTTTACGCCTAGTATTATCAAGGTGTTTCCTAATCCAATCACGGGCGGACAAGTACAGATAGAGCTTCCTGAGCAAACAAATGACGCTGGTTTTGTGGAATGGTATGATGTCAGTGGACGACTTATAAAGGTCATTGAAGTGGATTCTTTCGAAAACAAGTTAGATGTTTCGACGCTTCCCAAGGGCAATTACTTTATAAAAGTCCATACACATAAAAATATGTGGGGGCATCGAATTTCTATTGAATAATAATTGAGACTAAATCTATAACAGAGGCTCGTTGGTTATCAAAACCAATGGGCTTTTTTTTTGCGTAGTGTTGGACGCTATCGCTTGAAAAAAATGTTCTCAAATACTATAATGGGATTAGGAGCGTTAATAGAACTCAAGTTAGTAGCTAAGAACTTTGCTTACTACGCTACAATCGGGTTCGTAGGACGGCCTAAAAAACCATCGTATTGTCTACGTTATATTATTTAAATAATACTGTATCATCGCTTCCATGAAAAATGTACTGTTCTGTTTTAAATTCATTGTTCTTCTTACCTTTTTCGGATGCACGGCTACATCTCCTGACACGCCTACGCTAAAAATAGAAACGAATATCATCGACCAAGAAGATAAGATATTTGGTCACTATTTGTCTATTGCTCCAAAAAGCAAACAAATAGATGGTGTATTAGTGCTGTTTCCTGGTTTTGGACAAAAAACAGAGGATATTTTCTTGGATACACAACTCCATGAATATGCTTATAAAAACAATATTCTGACGATTGGCTTTTCCGGTAGGACTAGACTTACGGTTGATAGCCTGCTCCAAGTAAAACTCAATGCCGTACTAGCTGATGTCCAACAAAAATACGCTGTTGAGTCCGCAAAATTCGTTCTTGGTGGTTTTTCTGCTGGTGGCGTTATTGCTTTGAGATATGCTGAATTGTGCAAGGAATTTCCAGAAAAACACCCCATTCAACCGATAGCTGTTTTCATGGCCGATTCCCCTGTCGATCTTTATCATTCCTGGAATTTACAAGAGGAAAACATGAAGAATAACTATTCAGAGATTTCAGTGAATGAAGCAAAATGGATGAAAAACTTCTATCAGCAATTTTACGGCGCGACGCCAAGTGAGAACCCAGATTTTTTTAAGAACCTCAGCCCCTTTTCAATAGATAAAGCATATGGCGAAAATGAAATACATTTGAAGGAAGTAGCAGTAAGGGCCTACCACGATATTGA
>JAHDHB010000266.1 GCA_020631545.1 Saprospiraceae bacterium
TGAGCCAGATCTAAGCAATATCAAAGTTTACTTATACGATGATACCGGCAAAGTGATTGATTCTACACTTACCATAACAGACGGAACCTACTCATTCGATAATATTCCTCCTGGAGATTATAATGTTATTGTCGACACCTCTACCCCTAGTCCAGGATATCCTGACTTAGGTACTCCTGGAACTATTCCGGTCACCTTGTCTCCAGGTGCTTCATCTTCAGATAATAACTTTGGTTTCGATCCTGATCCACCGTTACCAATAGAAATCGAGTCCTTTACTGCCGAACTGAGGGAGTGTAGTGCTAATTTACAATGGATTACTTATTCTGAAGAAGGACTTATCAATTTTGAGGTTCAACGAAGCCTAGATGGTATTCGATTCGAAACTATTGGAATCGTTGAAGCAATAGGCAATAATCAATCAGGTACATTCGCCTATGAATTTGTAGACAATGAATTATCCACAGAAGCTTACTATAGACTGAAAATAGTAGAGGCTGACGAAACGACTGATTTCTCAAATGTAATCGTACTTTCTTCTGATTGTTATGTAGGAATTGGACACCATAACATCTATCCAAATCCTGCCACTTCTCAATTGACCTTTGAGCTACAAAGCATTAAATATGAAACCATACAACTCTCCATGGTGGATATGCTTGGAAGAATAGTACTTACTGAAAACATTACTATTACAAGAGGCAGCAATAGTAAAACGATGAACATAACTCGACTTGATCCTGGTGTATATGCTATTCGAATAGAATCCGAGGGTAAACTTATCCCCGTTGGCAAGTTTGTTAAACTATATTAGGATAGTATGATAAATTTCAACTGATTCTTACTCTTCACGGAGTGTTTCTATTTGAAAGAATAAATACAAGAGGCTGTCTTATGAAAAGGCAGTCTCTTTTTTTATTGATTTAATTAATATTCATTTAGACTTTGCTAGCTATCCAGCATCTATTTGAACTTGAAAATAAAAAAGAGCAAAATCGTATTTTTTGCTGGGTATGTCTGAGGAATTGAATGCTTGATGGGAACGTAATAGCCCTGCCCCTAAAGGATGCGTTTACAGTTTTTCCAACCTCCCATAAAAAAGTTCCTCAGAACTATGAATTTCCACAATATAAATCCCTCTTTCTAATCGATTTACATCTAATTCCTTCCCTAAAACCTTATACTTATTGACTTTTCGCCCTAGAATATCATAAATGACGACTTTGTTAATGGGTGTTTCGATGTCAATATAAACGCTGTGTTGGGTTGGGTTGGGGAAGAGTACGAATGCTGTATTTTTAGGGGGAGCTTGAAGGCTTAAAATCTCGCTTCCTACATAGATATCTGTACCATAAGCATTGATACCGCCCCGCAAATTCCCTAAAAACAACTCTAAATAGCCATCATTATTGAGGTCGACAAAGGCTGGACTACTGACTTCTCCTACATCTACAGCTTTCCAGTCACTTGCTAAAAGCGTAAATGCCGCACTTAAATTACTAGAATCTATATTCCCATATTGCCACAAAGTACCTTCGTTGTTTCCTACAAAAAGTTGTTGTTCCCCATCGTTGGTCGCTATCACAAAAGGAGAAACGCCTGTATTCGCAAATAAAAAGACTTCACCTAGCTGAAATACATTTTCAGCAGCCATAGGGTCAGGGTTAAAGCTTGGCGCTGAGGTAGTTCCTATATTCTTGAAAAAGACAATATTTCCTTGCCGAGTACCAATAATGAGGTCATTCAATCCATCTTTATCCATATCCACTATCCTAGGACTTGTGGTATATCCTATGGAGTTATCAGCATTAATCCCCATGTACTCATAGACTGGAGCACTGTAGCTGGCAGGCATGGAAGGAAGCGCCGTATTCTCTAAGTAAATCAATTTTCCAAACTTGTCGGCAACCAGCAAATCATCATCTCCATCTTGATCCATATCGCCAAATGTCGGGAATAACCAATAAGAATCATAACTACTCAAGTCTAACCAATCAAAATCAATTAAATTGAAGGAAGGAGCCGACAAAGTTCCTGTATTTTCAAAAAGCAATAAGCCAGCAGCCGTTTCATTAGGATTTTGTTGCATGGACTGCGTCCCTACCACTAAATCCCTGAGTCCATCTTGATTAAAATCGGTGAAGGTGAGATGTGCAATAAGCCCATAATCAATTACTTCTTCTAGCAACCAATCACGCTGTCTAAAATCAAACAGAGGGTTGTTGGTTGTGCCCATATTTTCATAAAAACTGATAAATGCTCTATCTGTCAAGGAGTTGACACGCGAAGAAACCACTAAATCTTTCTCTCCATCAAAATTAGCATCAAAATAAAATGCAGAGGGTAGACCAAATTCATCTATCGGTACATTATAATTAGGGAAAATGGTGTCTTGAGCAGTGAAAAAAGCGGTTTCGGAATCCCCTCCATTGACCAAAAGATTCATATTTCTAAAAAAATTATCCCCAAACAGTAATTCTTTATCTCCATCATTGTCATTATCAAATGCAAGCATAGAAAACCCACCATGTAATTCCTCTCTTCTTTCTGAACTTTCTGATAACAAAGCAGTAGCACAGGTACCAGATACATCCGCTAGCTCTACCGTCAAATCGACATCTCCAGCAAAAGCGCCTCCAAAACATTCAGAACCTAGAACATAAATCAAGGAATCTGTCCCCCACCCATTTTCTACTGATCGATTTTCATAATACTTGAAGTAGCCTCCAGCCCCCGTAATAGAAACTATATCTAAGTCTCCGTCATTATCTAAATCATCAATAACAGGATAAATGAGCGGCGTAACATTCAATAAGGTAGAATTTCCATTAAGATCAATATAAGGAAGACCATTAAACATTGTTCCAAAGTTAATTGCCTGAAAATGAAGCCTCCCAGTGAAGAAATATCCTTTATAAACCTTCATCGCATCAATTCCTAAAATGCCTGAATGGGTGAAAATATCCATCGCTCCATCACCATCAAAATCACGTAGCAAGACATAATTCGTCAAAGAATCAGGAAAATGCTCCAAAAAAGAAGGATCATATCGATATTGATTGCCAGAATTGATAAAGGTTGAACTGACATCTCCCGAAGTATCAAATACATACAAATCTAACAGCCCGTCCTCATTCAAATCTACCGCAGAAAATTGAGGATTCTCAAAACCTCCTGAGAATGGAGCAGCCAAGACATCTCCATTCAAAAGAACCTCTATATCAAGGGATTCTAAATTTTGTGCTTGTAGTAAAATACTAGAAGAAAAGAAGAGAAGGGATAAAAAAAATATTTTCATAGCAGATTATTAACCATATAAGTGATTATAAGCTCCCCCATATAAGGCAGGACCAGAAGGTTCTAGAAAAATGTAATACAAAACGGCCAAGCCGTAGTAACTCCGTGGTAACGACATCTCATAGCCTTGATTTTTAACCACATAGACACATAGTTTTTTTGACGCCATTGTCGCAAAAGAGGACATAAGGAGGTCTTACGACCTTTTTCACATAGGCTCTCACAGCGAAAATCGCACAAGCCTAACCCGATCTAACTATTTGTTTTAAAAGCAATTAACTCCTTTTTTGATTAAAAACTTTGCACAAAAAACAAACTTTCGGCGTTGTGTGTATTACTACCTGATAAGAGGCTAAAAATCCCCCCTTATACTTGATTCTATTGTTGTAAGTTACACAAAATTACGGATTTTATTCTTCCTTTTACTTAATTGCTAAATGATAAGGCTCTAAAGCTTTAAACCTACTACAAAAAGGCAAAATTCTAGATTTTTTTCAAGCAAATTTGGTTACATTTTGCTCTAGTCTAGGCATATAATAAGTACTACTTTTGTTGGATCAACAAGAGACTTGAAATACCTTGAATGTTGAATCAACCTTACACTTCAAAACAAGTACACTATGGAAAAACTATTCTTTTTTTTAGCGATATTTTTCTCATTTCCCTTCCATTCTGCCGCTCAACTACAACTTCTTAACGATGAATTTGAGGATAGTAGTACTTTAAGCAACTGGCAAAACATAACTGACGTAGAAGGCTGGAATACAGAACATTTGGAAGCACATGACATCAATATTACCCAAACGGGTAAGCTCACCATGATGCCATATACCTCCTCATGGTTTCAAGATTATCGAGGAACAATTCTATTTAAAGAGGTAACGGGGGACTTTATCATTTCGACAGAAGTAACGGCAACAAATCGGGCAGGAACCGGCATTCCTTCTAGTGATTATTCTCTAGCGGGAGTGATGATTCGAGCACCACGGAGTATTACGAATGGTGCAATGGATTGGACTTCTGGAGGAGAAAATTATGTGTTTTTGGCTACAGGACAAGCTAACGATCAATTTTCGAATCCTTCTTCTGTAGGCCCTCATTTTGAAGTCAAAACAACAACCAATAGCAATTCTAATTTAGCGGTCAACCCTATTCCTACTTCCAGCAATGTCCAAATCCGTCTAGCAAGGATTGGTAATTTTGTGATTTGTTTATATCAATTACCCGGCGGAAATTGGACGGTACATCGTCGTTTTAATCGTGCTGATTTTCCACAGACGATGCAGATAGGCTTTGTGACGTATACCGATTGGCCAAAAGTAAGTAGCTATGACCCAATTTTCCAAAATAGCAATGTACTAAATGACGATTTGGATCCAGATCCAAGTAGTAATCCATGGCTGAGCTTTAATCCTGACTTAATTGGTGGTTTTGAATATGCGCGGTTTGATTCTGTCCATTTACCTACCCCATTGATTGGAGCAAATTTGGCAAATGCATCGGTTTCGGACAGTGAATTATTGAGCTTTTTAGGCTTTGAATCTCAAGCTTATACCACTTATATAGAAGTAGATATCAATGTCATTCTACAAGGGCCCTACGATTCAAATGCCCAATTGATGACAGATGGATTGCGACAATCAGGCTTTATCCCGAATGTTCAACCCTATAATGTTTCACCTTGGAATTATGAAGGTATAGAGATGGTAGGCACTGGCGTACTTAATGAAACGACAAATGATGCTATCGTAGATTGGGTGCTGGTGGAATTGCGCGATAAAAACAATGCTTCAAGTGTTCTAGCTAGCGCTGCTGCTTTGCTTCAACGTGATGGAGATGTGGTGGACGCACAGGATGGGCAAGGTGCCGTTCGCTTTGAGGAATTCGCTGCTGATGATTATTTTGTAGCTATCCGACATCGTAATCATTTGGGATGTATGTCTTTGAATGCCATTCCTTTGAGTTCTTCTCCTACTAGTGTTGACTTCACCAGTATTTCTACCTATGGAACGAATAGTCAGCATACTATCAATGGTCTACAAGTACTTTGGTCAGGTGATGCGACTAGTGATGGAACTATTAATGCCTCTGATCGTAGCGCTACTTGGAATCAACGAAACCAAAATGCATACCTTGGCGCTGATGTCAATATGGATGGGAATTGCAATGCCGCGGATCGAAGTACGGCTTGGAATAATCGTAATCGTGGAGAGCAAATACCTTAAAAAAATTTATGATGTAAGAAGTAAGATTTATGAAATAGGATTTGCTAGGCAAATACATCTTACATCTTACATCTTACATCATATTTCATATTTCACCTATCTCGCTCTTTCAACGACTAGGATTACTGCTGTTTCGGCAACCTCTGCTGGTTTGGGTTGTACTGGATATGGCGTGACATTGACCAATTTTATGGTATGACCTTCGAAAGTAACGGTATCAAAACCGCCCATTCTTTTGTTGGTTGGCGTAGCCATTTTTAGTTTTTCTTCTTTATCGCCAGACTTTACCCATAGATCGACAAATACTTCTCCTGCGCGCATGCATTGTACGCCTTTTGGGCATCTACTATCTTTTACGCCTAGAGGTTTTAGGGTAATTTGTCCATCATTGGTCGTTGCCTCTTCATCTATACCTAAACTGACTTCTTCGGAAAGTGCAAAACGTTTGGTCTTATCGCCAAGGTTCGTCTTAGCATTTCTGCTACAAGAAACAAAGAGTAAAGAAGCCCCAATAATTGTAATCAAAAGTATCGTTGTGATTTTCATATAGAAGACGTTAGTTGAGAGTTAGTAGTTAAGAGTTAAGAGTTAAGAGTTTTCCGCGATGGCTTATCGGGAATTATCAATTTGCTAGTGATATAGCCAAATTGTATGCCATCTTTGATTTTGGTCATTTTTAACCTTATTATTCAAACATTTATGAATGAGTAAGATTTAGAACGAAGTTAATTCTTTGTCTTGGAAATTTCATTTTATGGGTAGCTTTTTTTCTCAGATTTTTTGGCCGCTTTGGCTTCAACTATGTTGTGATTGTACGGGGACTATACAATTTCTCGACGGGAGTCAACGTTACTTAGAAAAAGCGCCATTCGTAAGAATAGACGTCACCAACTCCTTGGTAAGCACTTGTCCTTCAGCCTTTTTTCTAATCTCTGCAAAAGGGAATCGGAAATCACAACCCGATTGCCAAGCAGAACAGCCGTAAGCCGTTTTCCCTTTTACAACCGTTCCTTTTTTGCATTTAGGACAAGTCAGGACCTCTTTATTTGCTGTTTTTGGCTTCCCATTAGCTGGTGTTTTCGTTTTTGGCGGTTCTAAGACTAAGGCAAAATTATCGTCAAAACGCACTAGCCCTGCTACTTTTTCTGTTCCTTGCTTGAATCCTTTTAGGGAAACGGTACACCCTTTTTCTACTAGGCGAATCAATTGATTGTCAGATATTTTCTTCTCCATAAATTCAAAAGGCAATCGGAAGGAACAACCAGCCTGCCACTGAGAACAGCCATAAGCGGTTTTGCCTTTTAGCAAACGTCCTTTATTACATTTTGGGCACTGACATTCGATTAGTGCTTTTTTCTTAGTAGTACTTTTTTTCTTAGTCGGCTTTTTAGAAGCGGTAGAAGTAGCAGTATTTGTTTTTCCTTTGTTGTTTTTTCGACCATAACGGTCAGGAATATTAGATAAGTCAATTTTTGAAACTGCTTTGGACAAGCGGACTTCGGTGACCAAATCATCGGTCATTTTTTTCATTTCACCAATAAATTTGACGGTGTTGTACTCCCCTGCTTCTATAAAACGGAGTTTTTTCTCCCATTTACCTGTCAATTCAGCCGATTTTAACAAAGGATTTTCAATGGTATCGATCAATTGAATCCCTAGATCGGAAGCCATGATCGTTTTTTTATTTCGGTAAGCGTAGTTTCGTTTGAATAGCGTTTCAATGATATTCGCGCGAGTAGATGGGCGACCAATTCCGTTCTCCTTCATTAAATCCCGAAGTTCTTCATCATCCACCGTTTTCCCAGCAGTTTCCATGGCACGAAGCAAGGAGGCATCATTATAATACTTAGGAGCTTGTGTTTTTTTCTCTAGTAAATTCGGTGTGTGTGGCCCTGTTTCCCCTATTGTAAATACAGGCAATATCTTTTCCTCCTCTTTTGTTTTTCCTTTCCCCTTCTCGTCTGGAGTCGTTGGAGTTTTAGATTTTTTGGGTTTTGGATACAGAACTTTCCAACCTAGATCTTCGATTTCTTTACCTGTTGCTTTGAAAGGTATCCCTTCTGTTTCTCCAAGGACAACGGCATTGTTGACAATACATTCAGGATAGAAATTCGCTATAAACCGACGTACAATAGCATCATAAACACGCTGTGCATCAAAATCAAGTCGAATTTGAACGCCGGTAGGAATAATGGCATGGTGATCCGTCACCTTTTTATCATTGAAGACTCGACTAGTTTTGCGAATGGATTTTCCTAGTAGCGGTGTCGTGAATTGACTGTAATTTGTAAGCTGCTTTAAGATCCCTGGAATTTTTGGATAGACATCACTAGGTAAATAAGTCGTATCAACACGCGGATAGGTTACGACCTTTTGTTCATAAAGACGTTGAACGATTTTTAAGGTTTTATCTGCGGAGAAACCAAATTTCTTATTACAATTTACTTGTAACCCTGTTAAATCGAATAATTTTGGGGCGTATTCTTTACCTTTCTTCTTAGTGGAAGAGACAATGGTAAATGGTTTTTCTTCAATCTGTTGCAATAAAATTTCGCCAGCATTTTTTTGTTCAAATCTTCCTTTTTCATAACGAAAAACGGCATCTCTATACGTGGTTTCTAATTCCCAAAAAGGTTTCGATACAAAGTTTTCAATTTCCTTGTGGCGCGCTACTAAAATCGCTAGTGTTGGGGTCTGTACTCGTCCTATGGAAAGTACTTGCTTGCCTCTTCCGTATCGCAACGTATACAGGCGTGTGGCATTCATTCCAAGCAACCAATCACCGATAGCACGCGCACTTCCTGCATGATATAAGCGGTCAAAATCACTAGCAGGTTTTAGTTTTTTAAAGCCATCAATCACCGCTTGTTTTGTTAGAGAAGAAATCCATAAACGCTCTACGGGTCCCGTATATTTTGCTTCTTTGAGCACCCATCGTTGAATCAATTCCCCTTCTTGTCCTGCATCCCCACAGTTGATAACGACCGTAGCTTGGCTGAATAATCGTTTGATGACTGCAAATTGCTTCTTCACCCCAGCATTGTCCATCAGCTTCGTCAAAAACTTGTCGGGCAACATGGGCAAAGAATTCAAATCCCATCGTTTCCAATCTGGCCGATAATCATCGGGCGCATAAAGACGGCAAAAATGCCCAAAAGTCCAAGTTACGGCATACCCATTTCCTTCGAAATAGCCATCACGTCGGCTTTTAGCTCCTAATACACCCGCAATTTCCTTAGCGACCGATGGTTTTTCGGCGATGCAAACTTTCATTTGAGTACAACTTATTGTTCCTTAATAACCTCAAAATTAGTAAATAATTTACATTTTTAGAGAAAAGTACCTTGGGTTTTAATGACGGTAGTTTGTAAGTAGAAAACGTTTTGAGC
>JAHDHB010000267.1 GCA_020631545.1 Saprospiraceae bacterium
CTTTTTGCTCCGTTTTCTTTAAACCCCGCGCTTTCGCACGGGGCTACAGGCAGGGCCGCACCTAAAGGCGCTTCAATCTTCGCAAGCGAAAACCAAGCTAATAATCAAGGCCTTATCTCTTAACTTAACAGCATTGTTTTGTTTATTAAGTTGTTGTTTTTGAATGTCATTAAACACAATGAGCCTCTTGTTAAGATAAAAGATACAAGTTTTATGTGAAAGCTAGACGCCCCCTTTTTCAAGCGATAGCCTCGAAAACAACTCCGAACGAAAGCACTACCGTTGCTGCACATAACCTCCAGAAAGGTACTTCAACTCATCACTTTGCCAAGCACGCCAAACGACCATAAGTCGTTCACCATCAGAAGCCATAGCAATTGAGCTTTTAGTATCTAGCTTAATAGCAGCCATTTTTTGCTCTTCCGTCCAGCCAGCTTGCTCAAGCGTTCCATAGCCATTTGTACGATAATCATCAGGCGTCAAAATGCCCGTCAGCCCAAAACATTCCGTATAAGCACTAGGCCTATCTTTAAACCCACCTCGGTGAATGAGGTGCATTTCGCCTTCAATACTAGCCATAGCCATACCACCAAAAGCGCGATAACCATTGCTTAAATGGCTATAGGTGCTAGAGAAATTCCCCACTAATTTGTCCGCAGGAGCCCACTTGTGTATAGCCGTATCATTTACTTTCTTGTGTTTGTCTCCTTCAAAAGAAGTAGCCTTGAACTGATTATAATCAGCAAGGTTAAAAGAAGTCATACGCATTTTACGAGAATTACGCTCCTTGTAAACGAGGTAAAGAGAAGGCCCCAACTGACTCAATGCCATACGCCCATCCGTAAGCTGCCCGACATCACTTGCTGTTTTTTGCCAAGCACCGTCAGCATAGATGGTGTACTGTATAAAACCTTGTTCACCTTGCCAACAAAGCATCATTTTTTGTTTTTGATCATCCTCATCAGTATACGCACAAAGAGCTAGATGCCCCTGTGTCGTAAACCCCAGTTTAGCAGGTGTTGACCAAGCATCACCATCACTTGAGGTAGAGGTCATTAAGGCACCATCTACATCCGTGTATACAAGATGCAAGGTCTTATCTAAGGACGCAAGCCCTAGGTGACCATTGGCATTCAGTCCCGTATTCGTAGCATCAGCCCATCGGCGGTTTACGAAGGGAGCTTGGAAGATCGTACCATTTGATTCCTGATAAATAAGATGGAATTGGCCATTTAACGAAGCTAAAGCCAAGGCATCTTGTGCCTTAAGACCTGTTGAAATTGGTCGGCGCCATTTAAATTCTTCCTTCCACAAAAAACGAAGCCAATTAGCATCCTTGTCGTTTTTGCCTAAGCTATTCAAGCCAAAGTTTTTCTGGATAGTTTTCAAAAGGCTGTAGTGATTATAAGGAGCATCGATTACCGTACCCGGTTCAATCATATCCCCCAAGAGTACCGTATAGACCTGATTTGGGCCATCATACATGGTATCCAAACCATCCGCATTAAAGTCTGCTTCATCGAATGTTACCACAATGAGTGTGCCTTTAGGAACATTCGATTTTGCCCAAGCTGCTTGTGGGTCTTCAAGAAGTAAATCAAAATCAAGGTTTAAGCCAACTCTTTCTACGCCCATCTCCGTACCACCGGCAACCATTCCTGCGGTTAGATGACCAAAGAAAACGAATTCTAGCCACGTAGCCACCTGCGGAATTAAGCCCCATCTAGGATGTGTTTCCCAATGCGTACCATGTATGTAATGGCCGTCATTCCAAATATCGGGCGTAAACCAACTATATTGAGGTAAATTTTCTCCTTCTACATCTCTCCAAAACTGCTCATCACTTACAATCTTCTTCCAACGGTTTTCGTCTTTCTGAACGGAGTGCATGGAAGCAAAAGCATTGTGCTTTCGGAAATAGCCTGCTAATTTGCCATCTTCCTCTTCTGGATACTCCACAATAGGCTGTAAATCTTCGCTATAAACAGGATTCTGCCATTCGGTTTTCCAAGCTTCTCCTGGGTAGCCCTCCATATAGGCTTTCCAAGAAACATTAGCTTCTTCAAGCAAATCAACGAGATTTTTTTGCTCAAGCGGAGCAGCAGGAGAAGTGTCATTCGTAATGGCACAAACTTCTCCACAAATAGAAGCGATATAGTTGGGTTGTGAAGGATGAAATACCCCAGAAAAGCTACTCATATTAGCCCCTGCTGAAGCTAATTTTCGCATAAATTTATTCTGGAGCACATAATTTCTGTACTGATTTTCAAACATCACGGTAATGATGCGTTCGAAAGGTTTTCCCATTTTATAGTGTTTTTATTGTGTTTATAATGAAAAGATTTAAAGGTCTTCCATACCCATAAAAATTTCCTTGTTCGTATATTAAATTAAGCTTTTATAGGAAGGATGGCTTGTACATGCGTACCAAATATTTGTACATTTTTACTTTGACTCCTATTTTAGAAGATGCATTTAGTATCTAGTGTCTGAATGAAAAAGGTGTTTTTTTGATGGTTTGCCATCGCTAGTGGTTGAAGGCCAAACGCAATGTCCATCCCGCATTAACTCTAAAGGGCCGCAAAACCAAAATCAGCACAAAATTACTCAGGTTGCCCTGCAAGGCAAGCCCCACGGCAAAACCCATTGCCGCCAAAATACCAACGATAGACGTCGTTTCTATTCCTAAAATTCCAGCTACGCTAATAATTAGCAAAACCTTGAGTCCTAGATTGACAATCGAATAAATAAAAGATTCTACTTCCGGAGGGGCATAATCTGTCCGTTTAAGGTAAGTATCAAATACTTTTACTAGGTAATTAATAACCAACCAACCTAGACCCAATACGACAAGTGCCATTACTATCTTTGGAAAATAATCAACCATTTGTGTAAGTAGTTGGTTGAAATAGACATTCGCTTGTTCCATAGTGTAAGAAGTTTTTTGGTGAAAAATATTCGTCTCCAACAGTCCTAAAACTTTTAGAATGACAACCTTGAGACAAAGAATTTTGTAAATAAGTGTTGTCGCAAGATATTACAAATTACTATAACTCATTTGTACAACTGAATCGTTTGTTTGTCCATTTGAACCATTCTTGAATATTTTTTATATAAAACACTATTTTTCAATATGAGCCTATTTTATTTTTAGCCTCTAAAGAGTCAATTCTTGCCTCATTTTGGCAAAACTTATTACATGGTATAGCATATATCATGATAATATTACGTTCCCATAGTATGAATATGTAACTAGAAGGATTCGTTTTAGGGAGGAAATGAACCACTTGGTGTTTTGAAACGCTGTAGGTTTCGAAATTGGTGGATAGGAATGGTACGGAATTAATCGCCGTAGAAATGTAGGCTAATAAAAAAAGGAAAGGTTTAAGCTAGGCCGTGAACCCTGCTTAAACCTTCTCCTTTTATTGACTTCCACTAGCCTTCTCGTAGAACTAGTGGTTCTGTTCAGAAATACGGAACAGCTTGTCGGCTAGAAGCCAACGCTATAGGTTCTTCACTCTACGAACTAAGGTACAAGTGAAAATTTATTTCTATTATTCCAAGTAATGCTTCGATCCGAAGCATCTACATTTCCGTCTAAATTACAGTCGGAGTTCAGGTAGCCCATTTGATTTCTATCGTTCCAAGTACTGGAACGGTCACTAGCGTTGTTTAGATTATCATTCGTTGCATCTCCTGAATATAAAGCTGTTATCCCGTTGGGAAACAAGTACATTGGAGCTGTACCGTAGGCATTTCCATTGGTAAAATCAAGGAAGGAACTTGTCGTTCTATCCAAGGCGATAGGGCTAGCACTCATGACAGAAAGATGATTTCGATGATTGATAACGACATAATATTCGCCATCGGGCAAATCTTCGAAACCTACATCCGAGATACCATCCGTAGCCACGATATAGCCATCCCTTTTTAGTAAAGCTTCCTTTTGCGCTAGGATGTCGGATGGATTACTAGCATCGCGTAGCTCTACTTGTACCCAATCCACAATAGCATCATTTCCAGTAGTTAATTCAACACCTTCATTCATACTGACATCAGGATTGTAAGGAGAAAATAAGGGAATTAACTCGTTTTGACGTAAATTATCGTTCATCAAACCACTAGACGCCTCGTATGCTCCTTGTAAGTAGATTTTTGAACTTAGGAGTAATCGACCACATTCCTCATTGACTTCTCCGACGTCCATAAAACCTGCTGTAGCTTCGCCATTAGCATCGGTGACGGTCACGTAATGCCTTCCAGCAGCGAGTTGGTCGACGGTTGAAGTCGTTGCTCCGCTGTCCCACTGGTAAGCAAAAGGAGCTTGACCATTGAGTATGATAACTTCGGCCTCTCCTAGCCTATCACAAGTAAAAGGTTTTGCATTAATGTAGTAGTTCAATGGATTTTGGCTATTACTGTCACCTAAGAATACATTGAGCAGGTAGCTGTTTACATTCAACTCATCTCTTGAGCTTTGAATCGCAAAAGTCTCTAAAAGATTGACTTGAATGAAATTTGTACTGGGGTCAATATTCGCTTGTACATCTGCAAACTTTCCTTTCAAATTTACATTTTGCAGGTCATTTCTTGTCGCACCTACAACGATATGGTCACTAGGATAATCAACACTTAGTGTCAATAAATCATTCCCCGCTGTCCCCAACAAGGAGTTACTAAAATTAGTGCTCGCGCCTAGTGTTAATCCATAGTCCATACGACAAACAAGGGCATAGACTTCTGCTGCTGCGCCACTATCGTCTTCAAATTCAAGCGAAATGTTTAGCATTGCATTGCTACTTAAATTTGGATCTATCGTAGGACGAATCCAATAGTTTCCAATCCCTTTCTTCTGGTACTTATTGGAGGTTTTAGGCGTTCTAATCGAACCATAATTATCTTGAACAACCTGACTATCAGGCACATCGATAATACCATTTCCATCACAATCATAATGCTTGAGGTTTATTCCCAGATTAGAAACATTGTTCCAGTCTTGGCAGCTTTGACCTATCCAATTGCTAGAAGCATTGGGCCGTGCTGCCCCCGTTTCCCCAAATATACCAAAGCCCAAATCAACAAGGTCGTAGTAATCGACCACATAATCATAATTCACATCGCCTGGCCAAACACAGTCATTCCCAAAAAAGACTTCGATGGAAGCTGAATTAGAAAACCCACAAGAATCAAGGACGACAAGGTTATAAATTCCTGCTTGCGTGACGGTAATGGAGGAGGTCGAGCCCACATTGGTTCCTTGAAAATCCCAGATATAAATGGCCATATTGGATAATTGGGCATCTAGTGTACCTGTAGTTTCGCAAAAATCAGCCGTCAGCGGTAAGTTTAAGGAAGCAGAGGAAGGAGTAACATTGATATTTTGACTTTGGGTGTTCGTTCCAGCACAAGCACCTGTAGCCGTAGCATTTAGAGTAACGGTATAGCTTCCTGCTGAGGTAAAATTGTAATTTAAATCCGTTTGGTTACCGACCACTACGCCATCTACTAGCCACTCATAGCTAGTAGCTCCTGTCGTGTTATTTGTGAAAAGGCTATTGCCAATACAAGAGCGGAATGGTGCCGTGAAATCGACTGCCAAAGTAGTCGAAGCACCAATATTCGCACTAGCCGTACCACTACATCCTCCTGAATCCGTTACCGTTACAATGTGTAAACCTTCGGTAAGGGCGACAGCGGTAGCGGTATCTTCTGTATCATCCCACAAATAGGTATAGGGCGGTGTTCCTCCTGTTATGAATACGGTAGCAGAACCATCTGAGATACTGTTACAACTTACATCATTATTGACAGTTGTGGTGGGGAACAGTTGAGATGCAAAAATAGTTATATCCGCTGTATCCGAACAGCCATCAGCATCCGTCACAGTAATTTCGTAATAGCCGGGATTAAGATTCGTAACCATCGCAGTTGCCTCTCCTCCACTCCATAAGTAAGTGTAAGGCGGTGTTCCTCCTAAGGGTAACGCTTCGGCAGCACCATCTGTACTACAAGTTGAGCCATTGATTATAGTTGTATTGACGGTTAAGTTACAAGAAATCAAGGTAACGTTAGCAACTCCAGTACATCCATTGGCATCCGTAACAGTTACAGCGTTGCCCCCCGAAGAAAGTCCTATGGCTGTAGAGGTCAATTCTCCATTAGGCCACTCATAAGTATAAGGAGGAGTTCCTCCAGTTACGACAGCTTCGGCAATACCATCATTTCCATTTGACGTAGGCGGAGAAATGGGATTAATATCTACGATTAGAACATCCGCTTCTAGTATAGTTACATTGCTTATTCCTATACAACCATTTACATCTGTTAAAGTAACCTGATGAGATCCCGCATTAAGTTGAATAGCCGTAGCATTGGTTTCTCCATTAATCCAAGTATAGGTGTAAGGCGGTGTTCCTTCTGTTGTAAAAACAGTAGCAGAACCATCGGCTTCTCCATTACAAGTAACATGATTATTAACGGTCGTAAAAACAGCATTTATACCATCTGAAATAATACTCACAGAATTGGTAGCAAGACAGCCATCATTATCCGTTACAGTAATTTCATGATAGCCCGGATTAAGGTTCGTAACCGTAGCTGTTACTTGTCCTCCACTCCATAAGTAAGTGTAAGGCGGTGTTCCTCCTAAAGGTAGCGCTTCGGCAGCACCATCTGTACTACAAGTTGAGCCATTGATTATAGTTGTGTTGACGGTTAAGTTACAAGAACTCAAGGTAACGTTAGCAACTCCAGTACATCCATTGGCATCCGTAACAGTTACAGCGTTGCCCCCCGAAGAAAGTCCTATGGCTGTAGAGGTCAATTCTCCATTAGGCCACTCATAAGTATAAGGAGGAGTTCCTCCAGTTACGACAGCTTCGGCAATACCATCATTTCCATTTGACGTAGGCTGGCTAAGGATACTTATCGTAGCAATTAAAGCACTAGGTTCTTGTATAGCTACATATCCCATTCCGAAACAGCCATTCGCAGCTGTAACAGTTACGCTATGCACTGCTGAAACAAGCTGGGTAGAAATACTAGTGGTTTCTCCGGTATCCCAAAGGTAAGTATAAGGCAAGGTACCTCCTGTTGTAAGTACCGTAGCGGAACCGTCGGAAAGCCCATTGCAAGTAACGTGGTTGATAACTGAAGTAGAAACATTTATATTAATGTCATTCTGAACCGTGATGCCATCCGTAGCGGAGCATCCATTGGTATCGGTAACGGTTACTTCTAGATATCCAGCAGAAAGGTATGAAACAATTGAAGTCGTTGTTCCATTAGACCAAAGATAGTTATAATTACTCGTGCCGCCTGAGACCGTAACCCCCGCGCTTCCATCTGCTAAGCCATTGCAAGAGGCATTCAAATTGACATAAGCATTGACATTTAAGCCCCCGCTTACCGTAACTGTAACCATATCCTCTACACTACAACCCGTTCCATCTGATATAGTTACAGTATGATTGCCTGGAGTAAGATTGGACGCGGTATACGTAGTTTCTCCATTATCCCAAAGGTAGCTATAAGGAGAAATTCCACCACTTGAATAAGCACTAGCCGTACCATTGCTAGAAGAACTACAGCTAACAGGCAAACTATAAGCATCAGGGATAAGCGGATTGGGGATTTTCCACCTTTCATCAACACAACCATTGGCATCCGTAACCGTTACCGTATTAATCCCTGTAATCGGGGTCAGGTAGGTTGCTGTAGCATACATTTCTCCATTATTCCATTCATAGGTATAAGGCGCCGTTCCTCCAGTACTTGTTACGGAAGCTACATAGGTCTGAATAGGATTACATCCTGTATAATCCAAAATGTCAATCGTAGAATTTAAAGGTGTCGGCTCAATAAAATTGAAAGAAGCCGTAGTCGAACAATTCGTAGCATCAGATACGGTTAGGCTATAAGACCCTGCACCAAGGTTATTTATACTAGCCCCTGTTTGGAGATTACTCCATTCATAGGTATAAGGCGGTGTTCCTCCAGTAGCCACAACCGTAAGCTCGCCATCCGAAGAGCCATTACAGCTTATCCCATTTCCTTGAACAATATAGGCTGAGAAACAGGCACAAACTTCTGGGCCAACATCCGTTGTATTAATTGCCACTGCTTGAGTGGGGAAATTAGTGGTTGAGAGGATTTCATAAACGGCCGTATTCGCCAAATCCCAAGAAAACCCAGCAAAAGGACCACAATTCACAAAGCTATACCCTCTAAGTCTGAATCTTGAGAGCCGGTGTGTATTCGGATTGTTGTTGATCATAGCTATATTATCATTATAAGTTGCAACATCATTGACCACCTGTTTTCTAACATTAATATTTAATTGATTATTGACTATGCCTAAATCTAAGGCAAGAGCATAATTCCCTTGTACAAACAATTGGGCGCCAAATTCACTAGGATCAGGATAATTGATAGAAGTAAAATTACACGTTGATATACCAGATGAACCACTAGAAGGTCCTGTGGTCACTAACTCTAAAACGGGATTCACAAAGTTGGAAGCGTTAAAGTTGATAGAAAGATTGGAGGTATCTAAACCAAAAGAAGTTCCTGTACTATTGAGGTAAACATCAAAATAGACGTCTGTTCCTATGACCTCCATATTTTGTATCGATAAATCGACTTGGGCACTAGATTGGAATGTACTGAATAAAAGTATTCCTGTTATTAAAGTTAGGAGTGTTTGTAGTTTCTTCATGTTAAAGTGGTTTAATTGACAAAGGACATAGGACATAGGACATAGGACGTCTCAACTTCGTTGAATAATAGAGCGAAGCTCTCTTTGTACCTGTTTCCTATTTAATAGGAGTAGCTGGTTTTTCTGTAGCCCCTGAATTAATTCAGGGGGCAAAATGGTTGATTTTGTGGTGCGTTATCGTTTGTT